>DASZQQ010000069.1:0-5462 GCA_035549595.1 Caulobacteraceae bacterium | reverse complement strand
CCGATGAGCATTTCAGCCCTGTCCAGCGCCGCGGCCGCCTACACGCCGCCCGTCGCCCCCGTCCCGGCGGTCAAGGACAACGACGGCGACAACGACAACGGCGCGCCCGAGGTCAAGGCCGCCACCCCGCCCGGCGTCGGCGCGAAGCTCGACATCAAGGCCTGACGCACGACGGGAGAGTGGGGACACACCCCCCTCCAACGCCCATCCAGGTTTTCCGCGCCCGGCGAAAGGGGTGTGTGTCCCCACTTTCCCGCGCTTTGCACGGGTTGCGCCTGACCAAGGCGCCTCCGCCGTCGAAGGCCGATCAGCGTGCTCAGGCGGAGATCGGGGCATGAGCGCTCAGGAAGACGTTGCCGGCAGCATCGTCGTGGCCGTTGGCGCGCGGATCAGATTTGCCGCCGGCTGCTCGGCATGAGCCAGGCCGAACTGGCCTGGGTTCTGGACGTCGCCCCTGGGCGGGTGGACCAGATCGAGCGGGGAGCCAGGCGTCCATCCGCCGCCACGCTGGCCAAGACCGCCGAGACGCTGGGCACGACTGTCGACAGCCTCCTCGGCGAGGATCCCGACGAGGTGCTGCCCTCGGCGCTCGCGACCCAGGGCGGCGGCTTCTGGTAGCGCGGGCCGCTGGACGGATTTTCGGAAGGTCCCTGGTGGAGCCGAGGGGAGTCGAACCCCTGACCTCCTCATTGCGAACGAGGCGCTCTACCAACTGAGCTACGGCCCCCCTCGCCAGGGTCGGGAGGAAGCGGCGCACATAAGGCGGGGCGGGTTTGGCTGTCAATGGGGCGAAAGCGGTGTCGAACGGCGGGCGCGGCGCCTCGCTTGCAACGGCTCCGCTGGCGGCCTACCTCTCCGCCACCGCAAGCGGGACACCCGATGGCCTCGATTCTCCTTTTCGCCTTCGTGAAACTCCTCGACTACCTGCTGCAGGCCATCATCTGGGTGGTGGTCGCCAACGCCATCATCAGCTGGCTGATCGCCTTCGATGTGATCAACATGCGCAACCGCGTAGCCTACAACGTGGTGCGCTTCCTGGACCAGGTGACGCGGCCGCTGCTGGCGCCGCTACGGCGGTTCATCCCGCCGCTGGGCGGGATCGACATCACGCCGGTGATCCTGATCATCGTCATCACAACGATCGACCAGACGTTACATCACTTCACGGGCGTCTGACGTCCGCCATGGCCCGCCTCGTCGTCCGCCTGACGCCGCGCGGCGGGCGCGACGCCATCGACGGGTGGGCGAGGGACGCCGACGGCCGCGCGCACCTGAAGGTCCGCGTCAGCGCCGCCCCGACCGAGGGCGAGGCCAACGCCGCCCTGATCGCCCTCGTCGCCAAGGCCGCCGGCCGGCCGAAGTCCGCCGTGCGCCTCGTCGCCGGCGCCTCGGCGCGGGTGAAGACCCTGGAGATCGACGGACTCGACGAGGCCGAGGCGGCGCGGCGCTTCGGGACGCCGGACTAGAAGAGTCCACGAACCACACGAACCACACGAACGCGACCGTTGAGACCGCGACCATCGCCGCCTCCTGGACGCCGTTCGTGTGGTTCGTGTGGTTCGTGGACATAGTCCTTTTCGAAAGGCGCCGGCTCCGCCGGCAGGGCGCAGAGTCAACCCATCCCGGCGTCGTGCGTTGTTTGGGGTCGAACGGAGGAGCCCCGTGCAGCGTTCGCTCGCCCCGCATCACGTCCATCGCCGGCCCCGCGAGCGGCTGGCGGCGGCCGTGCGCGCGGCGCCGCGGCAGGTGCGCACGCGCTGGCGCAAGACGCCGCCCTGGGCGCGCTGGACGGGCGCGGTCGGCGTCGCGGTGCTGGCGATCGTCCTCTTCTTCGCCTTCGTCTTCCAGTGGAACTGGCTGCGCGGCCCGCTGGCGCACGTGATCGCCGGGCGGCTGCACCGCGACGTGGCCATCACCGGCGACCTGCACGTCCATCCCTGGTCCTGGTCGCCCAGCGCCTCGGTCGAGGGGCTGGTGATCGGCAACCCGGACTGGGCGGGGCCCAGGCCCATGGCGACCCTGCCGCGGGTGGCCGTCGCCATCCGCATCCCGCAGCTGCTGCGCGGCCACGTAGTGCTGCCCCTGGTCGAGGCGTCGAGCCCCGACGTGCGCCTGGTGCGCGACCGGACCGGGCGGGCGAACTGGAGCTTCGGTCCGGCCAGCGGCAAGCCGCTGAAGCTGCCGGCGATCCAGCACTTCATCATCGACGACGGGCGCCTTCGCATCGACGACGCCAGGCGGCGGCTGACGTTCGAGGGGCGGATCAGCTCCAACGAGCGGGTCATCGGGCCGGGCCGCGGCGTCTTCACCCTGACCGGGCGCGGCAGCCTGAACGGCGAGGCCTTCGGCGCCGACGTCACCGGCGGGCCGCTGCTGAACGTCGACCCGACCCGCCCCTATCCGTTCCGCGCCGACGTCCACGCCGGGGCGACCCACATCTGGGCGGCGGGGACCATCCCGCACCCGTTCGACCTCGGCCGTTTCGGCGCCCAGCTGCGGATGTCCGGACCCGACCTCGCCGACCTCTATCCGCTGACCGGCCTCGCCCTGCCGGCGACGCCGCCCTACCGGCTCTCCGGCGACCTCACGCGGATCGAGGAAGAGGTGCGGATCGACGGCCTGCACGGCGTCGCCGGCGAGAGCGATCTTTCCGGCTTCGTCGACGTGAAGCGCCGCAAGGACCGCCCGTTCCTGGCCGCCAACCTGGTCTCGCGGCGGCTGCGCCTCGTCGACCTCGCCGCCGTGCTGGGCGGCGGGCCCAAGCACACCGCCGGCCAGCCGGTCTCGCCGCTGCAGGCGGCGCAGGCGGCCAAGCTGCGGGCCCAGCACCGGGTCCTGCCCGATGCGCACCTGCAGCTGGACCGCGTGCGGGGCATGGACGCGGACGTCACCTACCGCGCCGAGACGGTGGTCGACCGCACCTGGCCGGTGAAGAAGGTGCTGCTGAAGGTCGGCCTCGACCACGGCGTCGTGACGGTGGACCCGCTGCGCATGACCCTGCCGCAGGGCGACCTTTCCGGCCGGGTGCGCATCGACGCTCGCCACGCCCCGCCCACCGAGGCGATCGACCTCAGGCTCGCCGGCGCGACGCTGCAGAGCCTGATCCGCAAGGGCGGCGCCAACCCGCCGGTCGAGGGTTCGCTCGTGGCGCGGGCGCGCCTGACCGGAACCGGCGATTCCGTGCGCGCGGCGGCCGGTTCGTCCGACGGCGTCGTCAGCGTCGCCGTCCCCGGCGGCCGGATCCGCCAGAGCCTGGCCGAGCTGCTCGGGATCAACGCCACCAAGGCCCTCTTCCTGATGCTGTCGAACAGCCACCAGCAGACGCCGGTGCGCTGCGCCGTGGCCGACTTCGACGCCCGCGGCGGGGTGCTGACCGCCGACCGCATCGTGCTCGACACCGGCGTGGTGCTGGCGAAGGGAAAGGGGACCCTCGACCTGCGCAACGAGACCCTCGACCTTCGCCTGGAAGGCAAGTCGAAGACGTTCCGCCTGGTGCGGGTGATGGCGCCGATCACCCTGAAAGGCCGGTTCGAGCAGCCTAAGGTCGGCCTCGACCTCAGCAAGGCGGCCGGCCAGCTGACCGTCGGCGGGGTGCTGGCCGCGGTGGTCTCGCCCCTGGCGGCGATCCTGCCCTTCGTCACCCCCGGCACGGCCAAGGACGCCGACTGCGGCGCCCTCCTGGCCGAGGCCGCCGGCCACGGCGCGCCGGTGCGGGCCGCGGCGCGGTAAGGCAAAGCTTCCCAATCCCTGGTGGTTTTTCGCGGGCGACTTGCGGTTGAGCTTGTTGGGCTGCCAAGATGCGCCCCGGCTCAGATCAGCGCGCGGGGGGGCGAATGTCGGAGGCCGATCCGAAGGGGTATTACGCCGTACTGGGTTGCGACCCGAAGATGCCGTCCTGGGAGATCAAGGACCGCTACCGCAACCTCATCTCGCCGCCCGACGGCGGCTCGCCGACCGAAGAGGAGCGCGGACGGATCGAGGAGGCCTTCGCCGTCCTCGGCGACCGGGACCGGCGCGACGTCTACGACGGCGTGGCCCCGCCGGCGGCGGCGCCTGCGCTCTCGTCCGCGCCGCCGATGCAGAGGCGGTCCGCCATCCGCTGCGAGCACTGCCGCAAGCCCACGTCGCAGCCGCGCCGGATCGCCTTCTTCTGGACGATCAGCGTGGTGGTGATGAGCTTCAAGAACCCGATGCAGGGCGTCTATTGCCCGGCCTGCGCCCGCCGCGACGCGATCCTGGCCTCGCTGCTCACCGGGTTCCTGGGCTGGTGGGGCGTGCCCTGGGGGCCGATCTTCTCGGTGCAGTCGATCTTCGGCAACGCGTTCGGCGGCAAGACCCAGCGTCACGCCAACGCGGCGATGGCCTGGAACAACGTGATGGCGGCCTATGAGGCGGGCCAGTTCGCCGAGGCCTACGCCCTCTCGCAGGCGGCCAGGGGCGCCTACACGGAACTGGCGCGCGATGCGTCCGCCCTCGAGGAGGCGCTCCGCCAGCTCGTAGCCGCCCCGTCCCGCGCGCCGGCAGATCCCTGGAAGCGTCCGTCGTGGCATGCGCCGGCGGCGCTGGCGGCGGGGCTGGCCCTGCCGCTTCTCCTCGTGGCGGTGATTGCGTTCAGCGCATCGACCGCGCCGGCCAGGGCCGATCCGCCGCAGCCGCCCGCGGCCGAGCCGGGCGACGTGGGCGGTCCGCCCGGCTGATCAGGCCGACAGCGCCTCCAGCGAGCGCCCGCCGGTGCGGGGGCCGAAGACGCCGACGGCGAGGATGACGACGCCCATGGCCGCGGCGATGAAGGCGAAGACGCCGCCGGTCCCGAACGCGCCCAGCAAGGCGGCGACGATCAGGCTGTTCAGCGCCGTCGAGAGCCGGCTCCAGGAATAGACGAAGCCCACGGCCCGGGCGCGGATCCGGGTCGGGTAAAGCTCGGCCTGGTAGGCGTGGTAGGCGTAGGACAGGAGGTTGTTCGACAGCACGATGGCGACGCCCAGGGCGATCAGCATCGCCGGGGCCGTCTGGCCGGCGAACAGCAGGCCGAACGTGGCCGTGCCCAGGGCCGCCGCGGCGATCTGGTGCTTGCGCTCGAAACGGTCGGCGACGGCGGCGCACAGCAGGGGGCCGATCGGATAGGCGAAGGCGGTGATGAACGAGTACTGCAGGCTCTTGGTCACGCCGTGGCCCTGGGCGGCGATCAGGGCCGGGGCCCAGTTGCCGAAGCCGTAGAAGCCGATCGCCTGGGCGGCGTTGAACGCCGACAGCATGACCGTGCGGCCGAGGTAGGGACGGCGGAAGATCTCCGACAGCCGGCCGGGCGAGGCTTCGGCCGCGGCCGGCGGCGGCGCCGTCGCCGGGGCGGGCAGGGGGCGTCCGGTGCGCGCCGCCACCGCCGCCTCCAGGCGCGCCACGATGGCGTCCGCCTCGGCGAGGCGCCCGTGCTGGGCCAGCCAGCGCGGGCTCTCCGGCAGGCC
>DASZQQ010000068.1:0-2729 GCA_035549595.1 Caulobacteraceae bacterium | reverse complement strand
GGCCGCCACCGCCGCCGCCCTGGCCGCGCTGACCGCCGCCGCCCTGGCCGCTACCGCCACCCTGTCCGCCTTGACCACCGCCACCTTGGCCGTGCTGACCGCTGCCCTGGCCGCCACCGCCACCCTGTCCGCCCTGACCCTGGCCGCCGCCTTGGCCGCCTTGTCCGCCCTGGCCATGTGAACCCTTGCCGCGGTGCGTCTGGGTCTGGTCGCCCTGGTCGCCAGCCGTCTGGGCAAAGCTCAGCGGCGCGGACGCCACCAGGGCGACAGCGGCCGTCGCCAACAGCAGTTTCTTCAAGGTTCAGCCTCCAGCCCGGCGCCCCCGCGACGGAGCGCGCCTGTTCGATGGCGAACCTGAAGCAGACGGGCGCGCGCGGCCTTGAGACAGGTCAACCGGCCCGTCCACGGCTCCCGGCCGGGCAGAGGCCCCTTGGCCGGCGGCTTCAGATCGGCAGGTCGCTGGAGTTCTTGACCTCTTCGAGGACCGCGTAGGTGCGGGTCTCGCGCACGCCGGGGATGTCGACCAGCGTGTTGCCCAGGAACGCCCGATAGGCGTCCATGTCGCGCATCCGCGCCTTGACCAGATAGTCGAAGCCGCCGGCCACCATGTGGCATTCGAGGACCTCGGGCGCGTGCCGGATGGCGGTGGCGAAGGCCTCGAAGGCGTCCTTGGTCGTGCGGTCCAGCAGCACCTCGACGAACACCAGCAGCGGCAGGCCGACGAGGTGCGGATCGATTCGGGCCGAGTAGCCGGTGATCACGCCCGCGTCGCGCAGCCGCCGGGTGCGCTCGTGGCAGGCGGCCGGCGACAGGTGCGCGCGCTGGGCGAGCTCCAGATTCGTTATCCGGCCCTCGCGCTGCAGCGTCCGCAGGATCCGCCGGTCGGTATCGTCGATGATCACGGAACGGGCCTTTCGTCGTCTAGATATTCGTTGTCGGTCCAGAATGACGAAGCACATTCGGCTGGAATGGCGGTAGGCAGGAGATATGCACGCGCCGCCGCGCTGCTGTCCAGCGTGGCGGCGGCGGCCGACTTGGGGAATAGTGATCGATGGCGCTGCAAGGCCGCTCGGACTTGGACATGGCGAACGACACCGGGGCCGGCGAGATGGCCGCCAGGCTCGAGCGGCTGGACGAGCTGAAGTTCGTCCCCGAGCGCGACGCGGTGGCCGCGCTGCTCGCGTCGCGCCCCCTGAGCGCCCAGGACCGCGAGGCGGTGCAGGGCGAGGCCGAGAGCCTGGTCCGGGCCGCGCGCCGCGACGCCCGCAAGCAGGGCGTCGTCGAGAGCTTCCTGAAGGAGTTCAGCCTCTCGACCCGCGAGGGCCTGGCGCTGATGTGCCTGGCAGAGGCCCTGCTGCGCACGCCCGACGACGAGACGCGCGACCGCCTGATCGCCGAGAAGATCGCCTCGGCCGACTGGGCGAGCCACGCCGGACGCTCGGACTCGGTGCTGGTCAACGCTTCGACCTGGAGCCTGATGCTCACGGGCCGCCTGATCGACCCGGACGAGGAGGCCCGCAGCGACCTTCCCGGGTTCGTTCGGCGTCTGGCCGGGCGGCTGGGCGAACCGGTGATTCGCAAGGCCGTGGGCGTGGCGGTGCGCATCATGGGCGAGCAGTTCGTGCTGGGCGCGACCATCGAGCGGGCGGCCAGGCGCGCCGGCGCCGAGGGCTTCGTCTGCTCGTTCGACATGCTTGGCGAGGGCGCGCGCACCGACGCCGACGCCGACCGCTACGAGAAGGCCTACGCCGACGCCATCGCCGCCGTCGCCCGGCACGCCCAGGGGCAGGGCCCGGAGCGCGGCCACGGCATCTCGGTCAAGCTGTCGGCGCTGTCGCCACGCTACGAGGCGCGGCAGGAGGAACGGGTCTTCGCCGACCTCTATCCGCGCATCGTCCGCCTGGCCGCCGCGGCGGCCGCCGCCGACATCAACTTCACCCTGGACGCCGAAGAGGCCGACCGGCTGGTGATCTCGCTGAAGCTGCTGGACCGCCTCGCGCGCGAGCCGTCGCTCGGCGGCTGGCGGGGGCTCGGCCTCGCCGTGCAGGCCTACCAGAAGCGCAGTCCCGACGTGATCGCCGCGGTCGCCGGCATCGCCCGCTCGAGCGGGCGGCGGCTGATGGTGCGGCTGGTCAAGGGCGCCTACTGGGACAGCGAGATCAAGCGCGCCCAGGTCGCCGGCCTGGCGGGCTACCCGGTCTACACCACCAAGGCGGCCACCGATCTTTCGTACCTGGCCTGCGCGCGCGCGCTGCTGAGCGCGTCACCGCACCTCTTCGGCCAGTTCGCCACCCACAACGCCCACACCCTGGCGGCCATCCGGCTCATCGCGAGCCAGATGGGGCTCGGATGCGAGTTCCAGCGCCTGCACGGCATGGGCGAGGCGCTCTACGGCGCGGCCAGGGCGCGCTACGGCGACTTCCCCTTGCGGGTCTACGCCCCCGTGGGCAGCCACGAGGACCTGCTGCCCTACCTCGTGCGCCGGCTGCTGGAGAACGGCGCCAACAGCTCGTTCGTCCACGCCCTGCTCGACGAGAACACGCCGGTGTCGAAGGTGGTCAGCGATCCGATCACGGCGGTCGACGCCGCCGGCGCCGGGCCGCACCCGCGCATCCCGCTGCCGCGCGATCTCTACGGCCCCTCGCGTCCGAACTCGCGCGGCCAGGACCTGTCCATCGCCGCGGTGCGAGAGCGGCTCGGCGCGGCCGTGGCCGACCTCGATCGCCAGG
>DASZQQ010000067.1:0-6682 GCA_035549595.1 Caulobacteraceae bacterium | reverse complement strand
GCAGCACGGCGCGCTCGTCGGTCTGGGCCAGGGCCTCGTCGCCGAGGCTGGCCCGCACGGCCCGCCCGCCGGCGGCCTCGCCCTGGCGCGCGGCGGCCTCGCGCACGATGGCGCTGGGCGAGACCACGGCGACGGTGCGTCCGGCCAGCGGCGGCGCAGCAGCCTCGCCGGAGGACGCAGCCTCGAATGGGGCTTCGATCCAGAAGTCGGCGCCTCGGCCCTCGATGCTGTCGACGCCGAGCGCGCCGCCCATGGCCTCGGCCAGGCGCCGGGCGATGGCGAGGCCGAGCCCCGCGCCGCCCAGCCGCGCGCCTTCGGCCGGATCGGCCTGGGCGAAGGCCTCAAAGATCCGCGCCTTGGCGGCTTCCGGAACGCCGGGCCCGGTGTCGGAGACGGTGAAGCGCAGACGTCCCCCGTCCACCGCCTCGGCGAGGACCAGCACGCCGCCGGCGTCCACGAACTTCACCGCATTGCCGGCGAGGTTCAGCAGGATCTGCTTCAGGCGCACCGGGTCGGCGCGGATCAGGCCGATGCCCGGGTCGGCAGCCCAGCCGATCTCGAGCCCCTTCTCGTGCGCCCGCGGGCTCAGCAGCTCGCACACCGAGCGCAGCAGTTCGGCGACGTCCACGGTGGACACGCTGAGATCGATGCGACCGGCGGCCAGCTTGGCGTAGTCGAGCACGTCGTTGACGAGGCCCAGCAGGTGCTCGCCGCTCTCGCGCAGCGCCGCCACATAGGCCTTCTGCTCGGCCGTCAGCCGGGTCCCGTCCAGAAGCCGCGTCATGCCCAGGACGCCGTTTAGCGGCGTGCGGAACTCGTGGCTGAGCGCGGCCAGGTGCTCGGGCGGTATGCCGGCGGGATGGGTGCGATCGGTCATCGCCGCCCTTCATAGGCGGCGCGGCTTAATGACGGGTCAAATGCCGGAAACCGGCTCGACCTGAGCGCGTCTCGGCAATGCCCCTCAACAATAGCCGGCGCCGAGGCCAGTCTCCAATTCGGGGATGCGGGCGTGTCGTGGCGGATTGAGTTCGGCAGCCGACGGTGCGACAAAACAACGCAGTATCGGGGGTGGGAAACGGGTGCGCGCGTATGGCCCAGGTGCTGGTGGCCGAGGACGAAGCCTTCACGGCTCTGGCCTTGGTGGATGAGCTGGAGCGGTTGGGCCATGTGGTCCGCGACGCCCCCGACGGCGCCGCCGCCCTCGAGGTGATGCGCAGCTTCGCCCCCGACGTCCTCGTCACCGACCTGATGATGCCCAAGGTCGACGGCGCGGCCCTGATCCGCAAGGTCAAGGCCCGCCCGGGGCCGCCGATCCCCGTGGTTCTGATCACCGGCGTGCCCGAAGTGAAGCTGCCCCAGGGCCTCCCCTACGACGCCTACATCGGCAAACCCGTCGACTACGGCAAACTCGGCCGCACCATCGACCGGCTGACGAAAGCGGCGAGCTAACTCAATCCGTCATCCCGGCCAAGCGCTCGCCAGAGCGCGCGAGCCGGATGACGGCAGGGACCGATATCAAATCCCCTCCAGCACCGCCGCGAAGTCGTCGGCGATGCGGTCGGCCTGGGTGGCGGTGAGGATCAGGGGCGGGGAGACGCGGATGGTGTGGTCGTGGGTCTCCTTGCAGAGCAGGCCCCGGCCCTTGAGCGCCTCGCACACGCGCCGTGCGCCGCCGGCCTCGGGCACCAGTTCCACCGCCAGCATCAGGCCGCGGCCGCGCACCTCCTTGACCGCGCCGCTGCGGATCGAGGCGAGGGAGGCCTTCAGGCGCGCGCCGACGCGGTCGGCGTTGCCGATCATGTCCTCCTCGACCAGCACCTTCAGCGCCGCGCGGGCCACGGCGCAGGCCAGCGGATTGCCGCCGAAGGTCGAGCCGTGCTCGCCGGGCTTCAGGACGCCCATGGCCTCGTCGTTCGAGAGCACGGCCGAGACCGGGTAGAAGCCGCCGGAGAGGGCCTTGCCGATCAGGGTCAGGTCCGCCTCGACGCCCTCGTGCTCCTCGGCCAGTAGCCGGCCGGTGCGGCCAAGGCCGGTCTGGATCTCGTCGAGGATCATCAGCACCCGTTCGCGCGAGCAGATCTCGCGCGCGGCCTTGAAGTAGCCGGGCGGCGGGATCATCACGCCCGCCTCGCCCTGGATCGGCTCGGCGAGGAAGGCGACGGTGTTGGGCGTGATCGCCGCCTCCAGCGCCGCGGCGTCGCCGAACGGCACGACCTTGAAGCCCGGCGCGAAGGGGCCGAAGCCGCCGTAGGACTGCGGATCGGTGGAGAAGCCGACGATGGCCAGGGTGCGGCCGTGGAAGTTCTCGGCGCAGACGACGATCTCGGCCCGGCCTTGCGGCACGCCCTTGACCTCGTAGCCCCACTTGCGGGCGACCTTCAGGGCGCTCTCCACCGCCTCGGCGCCGGAGTTCATCGGCAGGGCGCGGTGCGAGCCGGTCAGCGCGCAGAGCTCCTCGTAGAAGGGCGCCAGCTGGTCGTTGCGGAACGCGCGCGAGGTCAGGGTCAGGCGCGAGGCCTGTTCGACCATCGCCTCGCGGATCTTGGGATGGCAGTGGCCCTGGTTGACGGCCGAATAGGCCGACAGGCAGTCGAGGTAGCGGTTGCCGTCCACGTCCCAGACGTGGACGCCCTCGCCGCGGGTCAGGACGACGTCGAGCGGCTTGTAGTTCTTCGCGCCGTAGCGGCCCTCCAGGTCGATGAGGGCGTCGGCGTCACGCGAGCGCGTCAGCGTTGCGGTGCTCATGGGTGGTCTCCTGTTGGGCGTTGGCGGGACGGCTCTCGTGGTCGAGCCGCAGGGTCATGCAGAAGGCGGCGCCGCCGGAGAGGATGAAGGGCGAAAGATCGATCTCCGTGACGCGGTAGCCGCGCTCGGAAAGACGGCGCTCCAGATCGGGCGCGGCGCTCGCCATGACGATGTCGCGGCCGATGCCGACGGCGTTGACGCAGAAGCGCGCGGCGTCCTCGTCGGTGGCCTCGATCAGGTCGGCCGGCGCCACGCGCGCGCGGATCGCCTTCAGGGCCGGCTCGGTGAAGGCCGGCGGATAGTAGAGCACCTCGCCGCCCGGCAGCGGGCAGAAGCAGGTATCCAGGTGGTAGAAGCGCTCGGTGGCGAGTTCCAGCGCCGTCGCCGCAACGCCGAAGGCGGCCGCGATGCGCTCGCCCGCGGCCTTCGTCGAGCGCGGCCCGAAGCCGGTCCACAGCTGGCCGCGGCGCGCGTCCCAGATGGCGTCGCCGGCGCCCTCGTGGAAGCAGCCTTCGGGCAGGGTCTCGACCTCGGCGATGTCGCCGGCAGCGCGAAGACGCTCGAAGGCGGCGGCGAACAGCGGCTCCTCGCCGCGCCGCTCGGGCTTGCGGAAGCGGGCGAGCACCGCCTTGCCGTCCAGCACCACCGCGGCGTTGGCGGGGAAGACGAGGTCCGGCAGGCCCTCGGCAGCCGGCGCCCACGATATTCGCGCGCCGAGCCGCTCCAGCGCGGCCGCGAGGGCGGCCGAGCCGATCCTGGCCTTGGCGGTCAGGCCGCCGGCGTCGCTCGACCAGGCGTCGGGCCGCATCCACGGATTGATGCGGTAGCTGACGGCGTAGTGCGCCGGATCGGTCATGAGGATGTGGGCGGACATGCGATTCACTCCGGACTTGGCCCCAAGTCTGGGATCGCCGGATGTCAGCGAAAAGCTGGATCGCTGCGTGAATTAGCGCGGAATCTTGGACAATCTGCTGGATCGAGCTTACATTTCGCCGGAATGGATGACCTCGACCATCGCCTCGTCGCCCTGCTGCGCGCGGACGCCCGCACGCCGGTCTCGGCCCTCGCCAAGACGCTGAAGGTCTCGCGCGGCACCGTGCAGGCCCGGATCGACCGCATGCTGGCGCGCGGCGAGATCGCCGGCTTCACGGTCCGCGCCAGCCCCGCCCCGAACGACGCCCGCGTCAGGGCGGTGATGACCGTGGCCATCGAGGGCGAGGGGGCCGGACCGGTGATCGCCGCCCTGCGCGGCCTGCCCGAGGTGGCGGCGATCCACACCACCAACGGCCGCTGGGACTTGGTGGTCGAGCTCGACGCCGAGAGCCTGCCGGCCTTCAGCCGCCTGCTGGACGCCGTGCGGCTGATCCCGGGGGTCGCCTCCACCGAGACCAGCCTGCTGCTCTCGACGCAGCGGTTCTGATGCAGCCCGTCCGCGCCGTCGCCGTTCCGGCCGAAAGCGCCCTGGCGCCGCTGGTTGCGGGCGCCTGGTACGTCGACGCCTTCGAGACCGCCCTCGCCGACCCGGCCCTGACGCCGATCGCCATCGGCAGGGCGGTGTTCGCCCATGCGCCGGAGTGGGTCGAGACCCTGCTGGCCTGGCGCAACCGCGCCGTCCGCCTGGTCGGGCTGAAGGACGTCGGGCGGCTGACCGATCCCTCGGCGAAGCCGCCGGAGGCCTATGCGGTGGGCGACGCCCTGAGCCTCTTCACCATCCGCTCCATGGACGGCGCCGAGCTCGTGCTCGGCCTCGACGACCGTCACCTCGACGTGCGCCTGTCGATCCTGAAGCGGCGGGACGACGCCGGGCGCTGGACCTGGGTGCTGTCGTCGGTCGTGACGACCCACAACGCCCTTGGCCGCGCCTACATGCTGCCGGTGGCGCCGATGCACCGGCTGATCGTGCGCACCATGATGCGGCGTCTGGGGATCTAGATCCGGACGGGCAGCGTCCGCAGACCGCGGAAGAAGGGCGCGTCGCGCCACAGCGGGCCGGCGTCCGCATCGGCGAGGCTCAAGTCCGGGAAGCGCTGCACGAGGCCGAGGATCGCCGCGCGCGCCTCCAGGCGGGCGAGCGGCGCGCCGATGCACGTGTGGGCGCCGGCGCCGAAGGTGACGTGCGGCCCGTCGCGCCGGGCGATGTCGAAGCGGTGGGGATCGGGGAAGGCGTCGGGATCACGGTTGGCCGCCGGGATCATCACCGCCACCACCTGCCGCGCGCGCACCGGGCAGCCGCGCAGCGCCAGGTCGGCCGAGGCGACGCGCTGGGCGCCCTCGGTGGGCGGCTCGAAGCGCAGCATCTCCTCGATGGCCGGACCGATCAGGCCCGGATCGGCGCGCAGGCGCGCGAGCTCACCCGGATGGCGCAGCAGCAGGTTCAGGCCGTTGGCGATCAGGTCGGCGGTGGTGACGTTGCCGCCCAGCAGCAGGTTCAGGCAGTTGACCCGGATCTCGCTGTCGCTGAGCGACCCGGTCTGCGCCTGTTCGGCGACGAGGTCGGAGATCAGGTCCTCGCGCGGCCGCGCCTTGCGCTCGGCCATGGCCGCGTCGAGGTAGTCGAGGATGGCGTCCGCCGCCGTCTTGGTCGCGGCGCGGTCGGCCTCGGTCGGCGAAGGGTTGAACACGTTCAGCATCGCCTCGGACCAGGCCCGGAAGCGCCCGAGGTCGGCCGTGTCGACGCCCAGCACGCGGCCAATCACGGCGATCGGGATCGGCGCGGCGTAGTCGGCCAGGGCGTCGAAGACGCCGGCGGCGGGCAGGCGGTCCAGCTGCTCGGCGACGATCGCCTCGACGTCGCCCTTCATGCGCGCCACGCGCCGCACCAGCGCCGCCTGGATCGGCCGGCGCACGCGCGAGTGGTCGGGCTCGTCCATCCAGCCCATGCCGCTGTCGCGGTCGCCGGGCCGGTTCATGTCGGCCGGCTTGAAGGCGTGGATCAGCGCCTCGGGCTCGGCCCGGTCGGCGTCCTTCCACTGCGCCGGATCCGCCAGCCACGCCCGTGCGTCGGCCATGCGGCTGAGCACGAAGCTCGCCGACGGCGCATCGAACCACACCGGCGCCTCCCGGCGCAGCTGGTCGAACCGCGCGTGCCGCTCGTCATCATGTCCGGGCATCGCAAGCCTTCCTGCGCTCTTGAGGCGCTCAGGAAAGCCGCAAGCCCGAGATCAGAAAAAGTGAAATCGCTGCAGAACGGATTTTCGATTCGCTCAATCGCCGGACGGGCAACGCCGGAGCCCATCCGGCCCGCGCTCACGGACAGACGTAGCTGCTGCCGCCGGTCTGGTAGGAGCTGATGCGGTCGTTCCAGCTGTTCCCGACCGACGTCTCGTAGCCGGTCAGGTTGGGATATTCGCCCTTGGTGCGCCCCCCGACGTTGGCGCCCGAGAAGACGATGCATTCGCCGGTCCAGTTGGTGTTCTCATAGGCCAGGACGCGCACGTTGGCGCCGACCTTCACCGACGAGATCTTGTCGTTCCAGTTGCCGCCACCCGGGAAGGACTTCTGGGTGAGGTTCACGTTGCCGCCGCCCTTGTCGACGGTGAAGCACTTGCCCTTGAAGTTGGCGTCCGAGCAGAACATCACCTGGTTCGCCGTCTGGGCCTGGGCGGACGGCCCGAACGCCAGGGCGCACGCCACGGCGCATCCCGCCGCGAGGGCCAGGAGGCCGGACCGGCCGGGACGGGGCTTCGCCTGTCGGGTGAGGGTCATCGTCGTCTCCTCGGACGCGGATCGCGCGCCGCCGCCGGTCGGCGGCAGGCTCGCGTGGGGCGGGATGCATAGGATCGCGCGCGCCGGCCGCTCGCCTTGAGGTGGATCAAGACGCCTCTTCCCCGATCCGCTAGCGTCTTCGGCTGACGAGGTCGTGGTCGGAGGCCGTGACGATGCGCACGCTCATCGCAGCTGCCACAGCCCTTGCAGGGTTCGCCGTCCCGGCGACGGC
>DASZQQ010000066.1:0-2379 GCA_035549595.1 Caulobacteraceae bacterium | reverse complement strand
TGGCCGAACGACTGCTGGCGCACGTCGAGGTCCAGCACGCCGACGCGCGCCCCCTCGTGCATCAGCGCGGTGGCCAGGTGCACGGCGACGGTGGACTTGCCGGCCCCGCCCTTCTCGTTGCCGACGACGATGATGCGTCTCTCAGACACGGCCCGAACACCCCAAATCAGTTTCCCCCCATCGAGATACCCCGGCGGCAAGACCGGCGGAAGTCGGCGCGGCGCCGCGTCCGCCGCTGGACCCGGAAGGCGGCCTCGGCGATAAGCGCGCTCCCGGACCTCAACCCGGCCAAGGACTTCGCGCCATGACTTCACTCGCCACGGTTCGCACCACAGCCGATCTGCGCGCGCATGTGGCGACTTGGCGCAAGGGCGGCGAACGCGTCGGCCTGGTTCCGACCATGGGCGCCCTGCACGAGGGCCACCTGTCGCTGGTGCGCCTGGCGCGCGAGCACGCCGACCGGGTGGTGGTGAGCCTGTTCGTCAACCCGACCCAGTTCTCGCCGGCCGAGGACTTCGACGCCTATCCGCGCAACGAGGACCGCGACGCCGACCTCCTGGCCGCCACCGGCTGCGACCTGCTCTATGCGCCGGGGGTGCTCGAGATCTATCCGCCGGGCTTCGCCACCACCGTGACGGTGGCCAACGTCTCGGAGGGAATGGAGGGCGCCGCGCGGCCGCACCACTTCGGCGGCGTCGCCACGGTGGTCACCAAGCTGCTCACCCAGTGCGGTCCGGACGTGGCCGTGTTCGGCGAGAAGGACTACCAGCAGCTGCAGGTGATCCGCCGCCTGACGCGCGACCTCGACCTGCCGGTGGAGATCATCGGCGGCCCGACCCAGCGCGCCGAGGACGGCCTCGCCCTCTCCTCGCGCAACGCCTACCTCAGCCCCGACCAGCGCAAGATCGCCCCGGCCCTGAACCGCGCCCTGGTCAAGGCCGCCGCAGCCGTCGCGCGCGGCGGGGCGGTCGCCGACGCCGAGGCGCAGGCGATCGCCGAGATCAGGGCGGCCGGGTTCGATTCGGTCGACTACCTGGAGGTCCGCAGCGCCGAATACCTCGAGCGCCTGGGCCCCGGTCCCACCGACGCCCCCGCCCGCGTCCTCGCCGCCGCCCGCCTCGGCCGCACCCGGCTGCTTGACAACGTCGCGGTCTGAACCGGCGTCGGTCCTGCGCCGCCGAGGCCGCCGAGAGGCGGCTGTAGGATTTCGACCACGAACCACACGAACCACACGAACGGGTTCGTTGACGCGTAGGCCCTGGCGACAGTCGCTGCCTGTTCGTGTGGTTCGTGTGGTTCGTGGTCAATTTGAATCGGGCGCTCGCAAGAGCGCCCGTCTGACCTACCACGCCCCCAGTTCGCGCAGCTGGCGGGCGAGGTCGGCTGGGACGTCTTCGCCGTGGCCGGCGGCGCGGAGGTCCGGCGGGGCGTCCTTGGGCTCGAGGTAGCGCCAGCCCTGGAAGGCGCGGCGCGGCGTCGGCACGGTCAGGACCACGTCGGGGTCGAGCGTCACCTCGCAGCGCTTCGCCACGCCCTCGCCCACCGTCTCCACCGCCAGGATCCGCTGCCGCGACAGGATGAAGCCCTTGTAGACCCGGTAGAGCGAGCCGCCGTCGACGAGCTCGTCGCCACGCTTGGGCGTCATGCGGGTGCGCAGCTTCCAGGGCTTGTCCTCGCCGATCGACGAGCGCCACCAGTCGAGCAGCTCCTCGACCGTGTCGCAGCCGACGCAGAGCTTGACCATGTGCAGCGCCATCAGTCGGCGGCCTCCAGTCGGGCCAGCGTCGTCCCTTCGGAGACCTGGTCGCCGACGGCCACCGCGACCTCGGTGACGACGCCGTCGAAGGCGGCCGTCAGGGCGTGTTCCATCTTCATCGCTTCGAGGGTGACCAGGGCCTGGCCCTTCTTCACCGCCTCGCCGGCGGCGACGGAGACGGCGACGATCTTGCCCGGCATCGGCGCCAGCACGAGGCCGTCGCCCCCTTCGCCGACACCATGGCCGGCGTGCGAGGCGGCGAGGCCGAAGGCGAAGGCCGCGCCGTCCTGGAACAGCACCCCCTGGCCCGGTCCGGAGATGGCGACATCATCGGTCGGGCCGAAGACGAAGGCGACCTCTACGGGCGCGTCATCGACGAACACCTTGGCCGTGGACGCCGGCTCGCCGCTCATGCGGAAGCCCGCGAGGCCGCGGCTCCACGGCCCCTGCCCGGCGCCCGCCCCCGCGCTGGCCGCCAGGGCGCCGACCGCGGCCGGCGACGGCGCCGCCTCAGGTCTGGCCGTGAGGGTCTCGAGCCGTGCGCCGATGAAGTCGGTGTCGACGGCGCCCGCCAGGAAGTCCGGGGCCTCGGCGCAGCGGACCAGGAACCAGGCGTTGGTGCG
>DASZQQ010000065.1:0-3509 GCA_035549595.1 Caulobacteraceae bacterium | reverse complement strand
GAAGGCGCAGGGACTCGTGGTCGGTGGCGAAGTCCCGAAGGCTGCGCGCGTCGGCGGAGGCCTTGCAGTCGTCGGCCTTGCGCGGCGCCCACAGGAAGCCGCCGTCCGCGGTGTCGAGCAGGGGGCCGCCTTGCGGCAGGGCGCGCGTCGTCGTGTCGGGCAGAATCACGATCGGCGCCTCGAGGCCCTTGGCGCCGTGCACGGTCATCACCCGCACCTCTCCGCCGCCCGCCTTGGCCTCGGCGTCCTCCTGCTCGCGCTTGACCTCGATCTCGGTGGCGGCCATGGCGGCGACGAAGCGCTCCAGGTCGCGCACGTCGCGACCCTCGCTGGCCAGGGTCTCGGCCAGGAAGGCGTCGAGGGCGTCCTGGGCCTCGCTGCCCATGCGGGTCAGGATGCGCTCGCGCATCGAGCGCCCGTCGGCGCCGAGGCGGCTCAGCACCCGGCCGTAGAAGTCGAACGGCGGCCGCGCGCGGGCCTCGTCGATGGCCCAGGCGAGCAGGTCGCGGGCCTGGCGCCACTCCGGCCGCTCGTCGGCCCGCTGGTTCAGCGTCGCCCAAAGCGATCCGCCGCGGTCGAAGGCGAGGTCGTAGAGGCTCTCCTCGGAGACGTCGCAGAACGGCGAGCGCAGCAGCGCCGCCAGAGTCAGGTCGTCGGGCGGGAAGCGGACGAAGCGCGCCAGGGCCATCAGGTCCTTGAACACCGCGTGGTCCGACAGCTTCAGGCGGTCGGCGCCGCCCACCGGCACGCCCTCGCGCTTCAGGGCGCGGATCACCTCGTGGAACAGGGCGCCGCGCCGGCGCACCAGGATCAGCACGTCGCCCCAGACACACGGGCGCCACCTGTCGGCGGTGCGGTCGTGGACGCCGTCGCCGCGCGCGACCATGGCCTTGATCGAGCGGGCGATGCGCCGGGCGAGCTTGCGGTTGCCGCTCTCGGCCGGTTCGGCGTCCACCGCCTCCCACGGATCGGTCTCGGCGGCGGGCTCCGTCTCCTCCAGCGGCCACAGCTCGACGCAGCCGCCGGGGTCGCGGAACGCCTTGTGCCGGACCGGGGCGTGCAGGATGACCCCCGGCTCCGCGGGCCGCAGCCCGGCCAGGGCCGCCGGGTCCTCGAACAGGCCATCGACGAACTCGAGGATCTCCGGCGCCGAGCGGCGGCTCTCGAGCAGGCTGGTGCGGGCGAACGGCGCGCCCGCGGCCAGCGCCATCTCTTCGAACGCCCGGGTCTCCACCGCCATCCGCTCGGGCGCGGCGCCCTGGAACGAGAAGATCGACTGCTTCTCGTCGCCCACCGCGAACACGGTGCGCCGGACGGGCGAGGCGCCCACCCCGACGAAGAACTCGGCGGTCAGCGCGCGCAGGATGTCCCACTGCTCGGGGGCGGTGTCCTGGGCCTCGTCCAGCAGCACGTGCTCCAGGCCGCCGTCCAGCTTGTAGAGCACCCAGGCGGCGTCGGCCCTGGCGGTCAGCAGCTGCTCGGTGCGGGCGACGAGATCGTCGAAGTCCAGGGCGCCCTGGGCCGTCTTCTCGATGTCGTAGGCCTTGGCGTAGGCGTCGGCGAGGATTAGGGCCAGGACCGTGTCGCGCGCCACCGTGGCGGCGCGGATCTCGGCCACGATCTCGACCAGGCGGCGCTGCTCGTCCTCGAGGAACGAGCGGGCCTGGGGATCGGCGGCGGCGGTGGCGACGCGCTGGCGGGGCTCCAGCTTGTCGGTCAGCAGGATGCGGCAAAGGGCCGGGAAGGTGGGCTCGGCCTCCAGGGCGCGGATCTGGGCGGCGGTCTCGGCGTCGCTGGCCTTGCCGGACGCGGCCAGCGCATCGGCCGTGCGCCGCCACTGGCCCCAGCGCAGGCGGTCCAGCGCCTCCTGGCGCAGGTCGTCGGGGTCTCGGGGCCGCTCGAAGCCGCATCGCTTCCAGACGTCGCGCGAGGCGCCGGCGAGGCCCCCGCAGCGCCCGACATAGGCCTCGATCGACCTGCGCCGGTCCTCGAAGGCCTGGAACATGGCGTTGAAGTTCGGCCAGGCCAGCTCGACCGAGAAGTGGGCGTAGGCCTCGGCGGCGGCGCCGTCGGCCTTGTCCATCACATAGAGGGCGACGCTCTTGCGGGCCCGGGCCGAGAGTTCGGCCGCCGCGGCGTCCTCCAGCACCGTGAAGCCGGGCGAGACCCCGGCCTCCAGCGGAAAGCGGCGCAGAAGCTTCTCGCAGAAGGCGTGGATGGTCTGGATCTTCAGCCCGCCCGGCGTCTCCAGGGCGCGGGCGAACAGGGTGCGGGCGGCCGAGAGGTCGCGTCCGGCCTCGTCGAGGTTGGCCAGGGCCGCGCGCAGCGGCTCATCGGCCATCACCGCCCAGTCGCCGAGCTGGCGGAACAGGCGCCGCTGCATCTCCGCCGCGCCGGCCTTGGTGTAGGTGACGCAGAGGATCGCCTCGGGCATGGCCCCGGCCAGCAGCAGCCGCACGACCCGCTGCACCAGGGTGTAGGTCTTGCCCGAGCCGGCGTTGGCGGCGACGAACACGGTCGCCTTCGGATCCGAAGCCTGCGCCGGGGCGCGCGTGGGGAAGTCGATGACGCGGGCGCTCATTCGTCCTCCGCGTCGCCGAGCACGTGCCACTCCCACAGGCGCGCCAGGTCGTCGTAGTCGCCGGAATAGCGGCCGACGAACTGCGGCGTCGCCCAGGAGACGTAGGGCGTGTCCGGCTTCTCGAAGGCGGCGATGCGCCGGCGCAGGCCCTCCAGCGCCGCCTCGGACAGGGCCAGGCTCTCGGCCCCTTCGCCGCGCGGCTCCTCGCGGCCGGGGATGCGCCCGCCGCTGACGCGCACGTACACCAGCTGGCCGGGCCGGGTGGCGCCGAGGTCGCCGAAGCCGCCGCCGGCGAGGATGGCCCCGGTCAGGGTCAGCTGCGGGGCGAGGCCGGCGCGCACCTGCTTGGCCGTCGGCGGCGAGCCGGTCTTGAAGTCCAGGATGTCGGCGCTGCGGCCGCGATGCTCGATGCGGTCGGCCTTGGCCGTCAGGGTGAAGTCGCCGCGCGCGGTCGGGATCTTCAGGGCCCCGCTCTGTTCGATCAGCAGCCGCGCGCCCTGGCGGCGCTTGCGCTCGAACGCGGCGACCCAGGGGGCGACGTTCTCGGCCAGGGCCAGTTCGCGGGCCATGCGCTCCTCGGGCACGCCCGCCTCGCGCAGGGCGTCGGCCAGCAGGGCGGCGAACACGCGCTCGGCGTCGTCGGGCAGGGCGTCCGGATGCTGCCGGGCGAAGCGCTCGAAGGCCGCGTGGATCGCCGTGCCGCGCGCCAGGGCCTCGACCGGCGCGTCGGGCGGATCGAGCGGGCGCAGCTTCAGGATATAGCGGCCGTAGATCGAATAGGGATCGCGGATCCAGCGCTCGACGCCGGTGACGGCGAGCTCTGTTGGCCGGACCTCCACCGGCGGCGTCGGCCGCGGGCGGGCGGCGGGGCGGAAGCCGGCCGGGGCGTCGAGACCCCGCGCCCAGGCGATCAGGTCCGGCCTGCGCG
>DASZQQ010000064.1:0-5004 GCA_035549595.1 Caulobacteraceae bacterium | reverse complement strand
CGGCGCCTATCACCTGCAGCAGCAGTGTCCGGACCGCTCGTTCGTCGTCCTCGACGCGCTGGAGAGCTTCGGCGGCACCTGGCTGACGCACAAGTATCCGGGCGTGCGCTCGGACAGCGACCTGTACACCTTCGGCTACCGCTTCAAGCCGTGGGTCGGCCCGCCGATCGCCACCGCCGACGAGATCCTGAAGTACATGGGCGAGGTCATCGACGAGAACGACCTGGCCCGCCACATCCGCTACCGCCACAAGATCCTGAAGGCCTCGTGGTCGTCCAAGGAGAACCTGTGGACGATCCAGGCGCTGCGCACCGACACGGGCGAGACCCTGACCTTCACCTGCAACTTCCTCTGGATGTGCCAGGGCTACTACCGCCACTCGGAAGGCTACACCCCCGAGTGGGAGGGCATGGACACCTTCAAGGGCCGCATCGTCCACCCGCAGACCTGGCCCGAGGACCTCGACTACAAGGGCAAGAAGGTGGTGCTGATCGGCTCGGGCGCGACCGCGGCGACCGTCGCCCCGGCCATGGCCCCCGATTGCGAGCACCTGACGGTGCTGCAGCGCTCGCCGACCTACTTCATCCCCGGCCAGAACCGCAACGAACTGGCCGATTCCCTGCGCGAGCTCGAGATTCCCGAGGAGTGGATCCACGAGATCGTCCGCCGCCGGCTGCTGCACGACCAGGACCTGTTCACCCGGCGCTCGTTCCATGAGCCCGAGGCGGTCAAGCAGGAGCTGCTGGCCGGCGTCGCCGCCTACCTGCCGGCCGAGGAGGTCGAGAAGAACTTCACCCCGCGCTACCGGCCGTGGCGCCAGCGCATCGCCGTCGTCCCCGACGGCGACATCTTCAAGGGCATCGCCGCCGGCAAGGCCAGCGTCGTCACCGACGAGATCGACCGCTTCGTCGAAAACGGCATCCTGCTGAAGTCCGGCAAGGTGCTGGAGGCGGACATCATCCTGACCGCCACCGGCTTCAACATGAACGTGCTGGGCGACATCGACTTCGTCATCGACGGCAAGCCGCTGAACTTCCACGACACGGTCAACTACCGCGGCATGATGTTCACCGGCGTGCCGAACATGCTGTGGGTGTTCGGCTACTTCCGCGCCAGCTGGACCCTGCGCGCCGACCTCCTGGCCGACTTCACCTGCCGCCTGCTGAACCACATGAAGAAGAAGGGCGCGAGCAAGGTCAGCGTGACGCTTCGTCCCGAAGACAAGGACATGAAGCTGCTGCCCTGGATCGACCCGGAGAACTTCAACCCGGGCTACCTGATGCGGGCCATGGACGTCCTGCCGCAGCGCGGCGACAAGCCGGAGTGGCAGCACACCCAGGACTACTGGACCGAGCGCAAGGTGCTGCCGACGATCGACCTCGACGGCCCCGAGTTCGTCTACGAGGGGATCGCCGCGCCGAAGGCGCAGGCGGAGGAGCGCAAGCCCGCGCTCGTCTGACGCGGCGGTCTTGCGAGGGGAGGCCCGTGGGCGAGACGGGCCTCCTCGACCCTCCTCAACTCAGCGCTTGCGTCTTTCCTTCGGGAAGGCGCCAAGCTGGCGCGCAAACGGACCCGACAAGGGAAGGGAAGCGCGCATGGACCCGGTGATCGATCTCAGCCGCTCGGTGAAGGGCCTGACGGTCCTCGTGACCGGAGCGGCCAGCGGCATGGGCCGGGCGACCGCCCACGTGTTCGCCCGCGAGGGCGCCAAGGTGGCGGTGACCGACGTCCGCGCCGAGGACGCCGAGCGCGTCGCCGCCGACATCCGCGCCGAGGGCGGCGAGGCCAGGGCCTGGGCCTTCGACGTCTCCAGCGCCGAGACCATCGCAACCCTGGTCCCCGAGATCGCGAACCACTTCGGCGGCCTCGACGCGGTGGTCAACAACGCCGGCGTCTCCGGCTTCGCCCCGATCGACGATCCCGGCTACGACGCCCTCTGGGCCCGGCAGGTGCCGATCCTCCTGACCGCGCACCAGCGCATCATCCGCGCGGCCTTGCCGTTCCTGCGCAAGTCGAAGAGCCCGCGCATCGTCAACATCGCCTCGACCGAGGCCCTCGGCGCGACCGCCCGCGACTCGATCTACGCGGCGGCCAAGGCCGGAGTGACGGGCCTGACCCGCGCGCTCGCGGTCGAGCTCGGCAAGGAAGGCATCACCGTCAACTGCATCTGCCCCGGGCCGATCAACACCGGCATGACCGCCGGCATCCCGGACGGCGACAAGCAGACCTACGCCAACCGCCGCACCGCCATGCGCCGCTACGGCGACCCGGCCGAGGTCGCGCACATCACCCTCAGCCTCTGCCTGCCCGCGGCGTCCTTCATCACCGGCGTGACCATCCCCGTCGACGGCGGCCTGATGGCGCGGAACGCGTAAGGGGCTGGGGAGGGGACACGATCCCTGGCGGTATCATGTCCCCGGCGGCGCGGTTCGGGGACATGATGCCTGTCGCAGACAGGAATCGTGTCCCCTCCAAGCTCACCCGTAGACCGCGTCCCTGACCGCGGTGGAGAAACCGCCGGCCATGCCTTCGATGGCGGTGTTGGTGAGGGTGACCACGGTCAGCTCGCGCACCGGGTCGACGAACCAGCTGGCGCCGTAGACCCCGCCCCACGACCAGGTCCCGGCCGACTGCGGCGAGCCGCTGGCGGCCGGGTCCAGCAGCACGCCGGCGCCAATGCCGAAACCGTAGCCGGGGCCCAGGAGGTTGACGCCGATGTCGCCGATGGCGTTGCGGCTCATCAGCGCCGCGCTCTCGGGCTTCAGGATCGGCGCGCCGCCTTTGCGCATGGTCTCCAGGAAGGTCAGGTAGTCCTCGGCCGTCCCGGCCATGCCGGCGCCGGCGGACGGGAACGACGTCGGGTCCAGGATGCGGTGGGGGGCGTAGCGCAGCGGGCTGACCGCGAACGGCACTTCGTGGCGCTCGCCCATCCGCACCGGCTCCGGCTCGGCGTCGGCGTAGGCGGCCGAGAAGCGCGACAGGTCTACGACGCTGAAGTCTGTGTCGCGCATGCCGAGCGGCCCGGTCACCTTGGCCCGAACGACCTCGGGCAGGCTCTTGCCCGCGGCCGCCGCGATCGCCGCGCCGAGGACGTCGGTGGAGACCGAATAGTTCCAGGCCTCGCCGGGGGCGAAGTTCAGCGGCCAGGCGGCGATGCGCTCGAGGTTCTCCTCCATGGAGACGCCGGGGACGTCGAAACCGTTGGAGATGCCCGTGGCGTGATAGGCGCTGTCCGGCGGTTCGACGAAATCGTAGGTCAGGCCCGAGGTGTGCGTCAGCAGGTGCCTGAGCGTGATCGTCGGCGTCTCGCCCGAGGCCAGCTTCGGGGCGAAGCCGGGCAGGTGGCGGGTCACCGGATCGTCGAGGCCGATCACGCCCTCCTCGGCCAGGGCCAGGGCGGCGGCGGTGACGATCGGCTTGGTCAGGGAGGCGTAGCGGACGATGGTGTCGCGGCTCATCGGCCGGCCGGTCTCGCGGTCGGCGAAGCCGGCGGCGCGGCCGAACGCCGGCTGGCCGTGCTCGGCGACCAGCACCACGGCGCCGACGATCCGGCGCTCGGCGAGCGCGCTGTCGATGACCGCGTCGAGCCGGCGGCTCAGGTCTTGAGGCATGGAAACTCCGTTCAGGACGCTTGCGAAGTGAGGGCGAAGCCCTCGTAGCCCTTGGCCGCCACCTCGTCGCACTTGTCGCGATAGACGCCGAAGCCGCCGATGTAGGGCATGAACACGCGGGGCTTACCCGGGATGTTGGCGCCGATGTACCAGGAGTTGGCCTGCGGATAGAGGGTCATGTCGGCGACCTCGTTGACGTGCGCCACCCAGGCGTCCTCGGCCTCGGCCGTGGCCTCGATGGCGCCCAGCTGCCGCTCGCCCATCCAGCCGATGCAGTCGGCGATCCAGTCGACGTGCTGCTCGATGGCCAGGGCCATGTTGCACAGCACCGAGGGGCTGCCGGGGCCGGTGACGACGAACAGGTTCGGGAAGCCGGCGACGGCGAGGCCCAGGTAGGTCTTGGGCCCCTCGGCCCACTTGTCGGCCAGGGGGACGCCGCCGCGGCCGCGGATGTCGATCTTGGAGATCGCCCCGGTCATGGCGTCGAAGCCGATGGCGAACACCAGGGCGTCGACGGCGTAGTCCGCGTCGGCCGTGCGCACGCCGGTGGGGGTGATCGCCTGGATCGGCGCCTTGGCGACGTCGACCAGGGTGACGTTGTCGCGGTTGAAGGTGGCGTAGTAGTCGGTGTCCACGCACAGCCGCTTGGTCCCGATCGGGAACGACTTCGGCGACAAGGTCTCGGCCACCGCCGGATCCTTGACGATCGAGCGGATCTTGCCGCGCACGAACTCGGCGGCGGTCTCGTTGGCCTTCGGGTCGACGATCAGGTCGGCGTAGGCGCCCAGCAGGGCGAAGCCGCCATAGGCCCAGCGCTCCTCGTAGGCGGCGCGACGCTCTTCCTCGCTGACGTCGGCGGCCAGGGTCTCCTGCGGCCGCACCATGCGGATGCCGAAGCCCAGGGTCTTGGCTTCCTCCCGCTGCGCCAGGCGGTTGGCCTTGTGCTCGGCCAGCACCTCGGCCGGAACCGGCCCGTTGTGCGCCGGCACGCTGAAGTTCGGCGTGCGCTGGAAGACGTAGACGTGTTTGGCCTGGGCGGCGATCTGCGGGATCGACTGGATCGCCGACGAGCCGGTGCCGATCACCCCCACCGTCTGGCCGGTGAAGTCGACGCCTTCCTTCGGCCAGCGTCCGGTATGCCAGGTCGGCCCCTTGAAGCTGTCGACGCCCGGGAAGTCCGGCTCCTTGGGCACCGAGAGGCAGCCCGTGGCCATCACGCAGTAGCGGGCCGAGACGGTCTCGCCGCGGTCGGTGGCGACCGCCCAGCGCGCCGTCCGTTCGTCGAAGTGCGCGCTCGTCACCCGCGTCTCGAGCTGGATGTCGCGGCGCAGGTCGAAGCGGTCGGCGACGAAGTTGAGGTAGCGCAGGAGCTCGGGCTGGGTGGCGTAGCGCT
>DASZQQ010000063.1:0-2963 GCA_035549595.1 Caulobacteraceae bacterium | reverse complement strand
AGCCCCATGCCGATGCCGAGCTCCAGCGTCCGGCCCTCGGCGAAGGGCACGACCTTGGCGCGCTGCTTCATGATCGGCGGCGCCGAGCACGCCTTGGTCAGCAGCCACGGCAGGATGTTGCGTTCGTAGAAGGAGGCCATGGACGTCGTTCCCCGTGTAGGGCGCCGTTTTGCCATTGATCCGAGGCCCGGCGCCTGCCAAAATTTTCATAACGCGTTTTCATTTGCGAGCCGACATGACCCTCTCTCCCCAGCGCCGTTTCGTCACCCCCGGGCCGGACGAGACGCTGGAGGCCCTTGCGGCCCGGGCGCTGCCCGGCGAGCCGCTGGCCTCGGCGATGGAGCGGATCCAGGGCTGGAACATGCACATCTTCGCCATGCGCCGGCCGCGCGGCCTCTTGCTGGGTAGCGACGTGGTGTTCGTCGAGCCGCCGCGCGGATGAGCGCAGAGGCGGGGACGGGCGAGGCCGTGATCGTGGGGGCGGAGATCACCGCGGGCCACGACGGCGCGGCCGAGCTGCTGGTGCGCTTGAGATACGAGAACGGGGTCGTTGGGCCGGTGGTGCTCGATCCCGCGACGGGACTGGACCTGATGCGCGCCTGTGGCGCGGACAGCCTGGCGGGCCTCGTGGGCCGGCCGTGGCGGGAAATCGTGAAGGGGCTTTGAGCATGTTCGACATCCTGATCACCGGCGGACGCGTGGTGGACGGCACCGGGGCGCCCGCGCGCGCCGCCGACGTGGCGCTGAAGGACGGCCGCATCGCCGCCGTAGGCCCGAACCTGGCCGGCGAGGCGAAGCAGCGCATCGACGCGGCCGGCAAGGTGGTCGCGCCCGGCTTCATCGACCCTCACACCCACTTCGACGTCCAGCTGCTGTGGGACGGCGCGGCACGGCCGGCGATCGAGCACGGCGTGACCTCGATCGTGCCCGGCAACTGCTCGCTGTCTCTGGCGCCGCTGAAGGCCTCCGACCGCCGCTCGGTGGTCGGCATGTTCCAGCAGATCGAGGAGATGCCGCCCGAGGCCTTCACCCAGGCCTTCGAGTGGACCTGGGAGGACTTCGCCGGCTACCGCGCCGCGATCGAGAAGAACCTGGCCATCAACGTCGCCCCGCTGGTCGGCCACAGCGTGATCCGCCTGTGGGTCATGGGTGCGGAATCACAGCAGCGCGCGGCGCGGCCCGACGAGATCGCGGCCATGCAGGACGTGCTGCGCCAGTGCCTGGAGGCCGGCGCCGTCGGGCTCTCGACCAGCTTCGTCGACGTCGACGAGAACGCGCGGCCCGTGCCGAGCCGCTTCGCCCAGTTCGAGGAGCTGGACGCGCTCTCCGCCGTGCTCGGCGAATACGGCCGCATGCTGCAGATCGTGCCGGAGTTCTACGACACCGACATCACCATCGCCCGCATCGACCAGCTGGCCGAGCTGTCGCTGCGCCACAACATCCCGACCACCTTCTCGCCGGTCTTCGACAGCGCCTTCACGCCGAACAACGTGCCGCGCACCCTGGCCCGCGTCGCCGAGCAGTTCGCCCGCGGCGCCCGGGTCTGGCCGCAGATGCAGACGCGGCCGATCGACATCAGCTTCTCCCTGCTGCGGCCCAGCCTGTTCTTCGCCCGCTTCCCCGGCTGGATGAAGACCCTGCGCCTGCCGCTGGACCAGCGCCTGGCGGCGCTGAAGGACCCGGCGACGGTGCAGCGCCTTGTCGAGGAAGCCGGGCCGGACGGCGGCGCGGCGGTGTTCGGCTCGCTGGTGATCCGCGGCGGCGATGCGGCCCCGGCCGCGATGGCCGGGCGGACCCTGGCCGAGGTCGCGGCCGAGCGCGGCCAGGTCCCGGTCCAGGCCCTGATCGACCTGTCGCTGGAGAACGGCCTCGACGTCGCCCTGCTGGCGGCCAGCCGCGGCCACGACGACACCGGCCGCATCGGGCCGATGCTCGCCAACCCGCTGGTGCACATCGGCGCCAGCGACGGCGGCGCCCACCTGACGAGCTTCGCCACCTACGGCGACACCGGCTACCTGTTCAGCGAGTTCGTGCGCAAGGCGCACGCGCTTAGCCTGGAACAGGCGGTCAAGAAGATCACCGCCGACACCGCCGAGATCTGGGGCCTGAAGGACCGCGGCCGGCTGGCCGAGGGCCTGGCCGCCGACGTCGTCGTGTTCGACCCCGACCGCATCGACCGCGGCGAGGAGCGCCCCGAGTTCGACATGCCGGGCGACGGCATGCGCTACGTGCGCGACTCCATCGGTGTCGACACGGTGGTGGTGAACGGCGAAGTCGCCTGGTCGAAGGGCGCCTACACGTCGAGCCGCTCGGGCGTCATCTGCCCGCTGCAGTAGCGCCGGTCAGTTTCCGGCCGTGGCGCGGCGCTCCAGCAGCGCCGTGCGGACTTCCTCGTGGTCGCGGCGGCCGCGGCGGTAGAGCGACAGGATCAGCACCGCGATGCCGGTGATCACGGCCGCGCCGGGGCCGTGGAAGGCGGCCAGCCTGTGGATCACGGCGTCCGGCACCGCCACGTGCGGCGCCCCGGGCAGGTCGAGCCCCTTCGGGAAGTCGATCAGGTCGATGATGATGCCGGCGATGATCGCGCCGATGCCGCTGGAGGCCTTGGCCGAGAAGCTGATGCCGGCGAAGTAGAGGCCCTCGCGGCGGGCGCCGAACAGGTGCTCGTGCTCGTCGGCCGCGTCGGCCATGGCCGACTGGAAGCCGATCAGGGCCGCCGCCGCGCCGATGCCCGAGACGACGCTGGCGATCATCAGCACCGGCACGGCGGCGCTGATCGGGATGACGCCCAGCAGGGCTAGGCCGACGGGACACAACTGGCCGACGCCGATGAGGCTGATGCCGATCATCGCCACCGTGCGCTTCTCGAGCCTCTGCGAGAGGAACGTGGCGAGGAAGGCGCCGACCAGATAGCCGCCGGACAGCACGAAGGTGATCACGCCGAGCTGCTGCGACTTCAGCTT
>DASZQQ010000062.1:0-1992 GCA_035549595.1 Caulobacteraceae bacterium | reverse complement strand
AACACGAGCCCCTGCTGGCCGAGCTGTTGCCGGCCGAGCTCGCCCGGCGCTTCGTCGACCCGGCTGGCTTAAGCAACGAGCGCCTGGCGCCGGCCGAGCTCGAGGCCCTGCATGGTTCGATCCTGGCCAGGCTGTCGCCCTTCGCCGGCCTCCCGCAGAGGGCCGCCGCCCTTGCCGGGACCTGGCGCGCGCGGCTGGAGGCGCCGGCGCCCGCGAGGCCGGCGGACGGGGATGGCGCATGACGCGATACCGCATCGCCCCCGGCGTGCAGGCCCGCACCGAAAGCACCTCGGACTGGTGCGCCCGGCATCTGCGCGAACACCTGCCCCGGCTGGTCGAGGCGATCCGCGGCGGTGAGGCGCGCTCCGCCGCCGACCTGGCGGGGCTCTTCCCCGGCAGCGTCCTGGGCGCCGCCTTCGCCGAGGCCGCGCGGTCCGGGTCGCCCTGGGCTCTGCCCCGGGACGTGGTGCTTCCGCCCTCGCCGTTCCCGCTGGCGGCCGAGTTCACGGGCAGCGGTCGGCAGGTCCGGTTCGGGCTCAAGGACCCGGCGGCCTGGGCGGCGCTGGCGGGCCTGTTCCTGGGCCCGGAAGCCGGCCGGCCGCCGCAGGCCGAGGCCTTCGCCAGGGCCCTGGTCGAGGCCGGCCACATCGAGCCGGCGGACGCGCCCGCCGACCGGCCGCGCCGCGCCCCGGGCGTCTACCGTCTCCAGCACGCCTGTGCGCTGGTGGTCGGCGCCGAGGCGCAGCTCCTGGTCGATCCGGTCCACTTCATCGACGGCGGCGACCCGATCCGCCCGCAGGACATCGGCCCGGTGGACGCCATCCTCCTGACCCACGCCCACAGCGACCATGTCTGCCCCCTGAGCCTCGCCCACTATCCGCGCCGGACGCCGATCCTCATCTATCCGAGCCTGGGCGGCTCGCTCCTCGGCGTCGAACTGGACACCATCCTCGAGGCGGCCGGCTTCACCGGCGTGCGCGTGATGGAGTGCGGGCAGAGCGTCGTCTTCGGCGACCTGACGGTGACGGCGCGCCGCTATTTCGGCGAGCAGCCCTGGCTGGCCCATCCCCCGCCGGACCCGCGGCTGCGCGCCTGCGGCCTGACCTGGATCGTCGAGGCCGGCGGGCGCCGCTTCTGGTTCGTGGCCGACGGCGGCGGCGAGCACGGCGGCTCGATGCTGGACGAGGCGAACGAGGTCAGGGACACGGTCGGCCGCATCGACCTGATCGCCGCCAACCTCAGGGAGTTCCGCTGGAGCCCGCGGCAGATCGACGGATCGGGGCGCGCGCTCCTCTGCTATCCGACCGGGCTCCTGTTCGATCCGTCCGCCTGGCCGCACGACCGGCTGATGACCCTGGGCCTGCGGGGCGCGGTCGAGCTGGCGAGGCGCGCCGGCGCCCGCTTCGTGGCGCCTTACGCCCACTGGTTCCACGCGCCCGGGGCGTCCGTCGGCCTGGACGACGGCCGGACGGAAGAGCAGCTCCTGGCCGAGTTCGACGCCATCGGCCAGGGCGCCGTGGAAGCGGCGGGCTGGCGGATCGGCGACGCCCTGACGATCGGCGCCGATGGGTCGCTGATGCTGCATAGGGGAGCGTTCGGACAGCGCCGCTAGGTCGCCCGGGTCCCCGGCGGCAATGGCGGCGGGGCGGCGAGGTGGCCGGACTTGACCCAGAGCCGGCAGCCGGCGGGGCCGGCGCGGGCGGTGGCGGTCTCGCCGGGGGGCAGGCGCAGCCAGGACTGCGGCTCGAACGCCTGGCCGGCTTCCGTGAAGGCGCCGGCGAGGACGAACAGCTCGACCCCGCCGGGATCGCCGAGGGCGACTTCCGTACCGGGGGCCCAGCGCTCCAGGCGCACGTCCTCGCGGGCGTCGGCGAAGAGCGGCAGGACCTCGACGCCCGCCCGGCCGGGCGCCGCCGCGAAGGCGAGGCCGGTGGTGTCGAGGCGCACGGGCGTGCGATCCTCTGGGTCGAATTGCCAGAGCTTCACCAGGAT
>DASZQQ010000061.1:0-7743 GCA_035549595.1 Caulobacteraceae bacterium | reverse complement strand
GTGCTGGCCGACCTCGCCTTCGCGACCACCGGCCCGGCCGGCGAGGCCTTCCCGGACTGGGTGGCGGCGATGAACGCGGCCGACACGCGGGGGCTCGGCGCGGCGTTCCTCGCGCGCCTGCCGGCCGGCGATCCGCCGCGGCCGCGCACCACGCTGAAGGGGGTCGAGAACGACGAGCTGGTCGGGCTGATCCAGCTGATCCGGCCGGACGCCGTGATCCTGCACTGCCGGCGCGACCTGCGGGACGTGATGTTCTCCTGCTGGTCGCTGCTGTTCGCGCAAGGAAACGCCTGGAGCTATGACGGCGCCGACCTCGCGGCCTACATCGCCGACCACGAGCGGCTGATGGCGCACTGGCGCCAGGTCCTGCCGCCCGGACGCATCGTCGAGGTCGGCTACGAGGCCCTGGTCGCCGACTTCGAAGGCGAGGCCCGACGTCTGCTGGAGGCTTGCGACCTTGCCTGGGATCCGGCGGTGCTGGCGTTCCACCGCTCGCAGCGGCCGGTGCGGACCGGCAGCCAGGCGCAGGTGCGCGAGCCGATCTTCCGCCACGGCGTCGGCCGCTGGCGCCCGTTCGCCCGGCGCCTGGCGCCGATGTTCGCCCTGGCCGGCCTCGATCCGGAGCTCGATTGAGCGCTCAGGCAGCGGCTTCGCGCAGGCCCAGGCCGTCGATGCGGGCGATCAGCTCGGCCGCCAAGGGACCGGCCGCCTCGGCCGCGAGGCACTGGTCGAGCTCGGCGCGGTTCTTCACCCCCAGCACCACCGTGTCGACGCCGTCCATCGAGAGGGCGTAGCGGTGCGCGAGAGCCGCCGGGTCCTCGCCGAGCTCGCGGCACAGGGCCCGCCAGGGTCCGGCCCGGTCGAAGTCTCGCGCCTCGGCGTGGGCGTCCGGCAGGTCGCGGTCGATGGCCGAGGTCAGGGCCCCGGCCTGGACGGCGCGGATGCCCATCACCCCCACGCCGTTGCGAACCGCCGCGGCGATAATGTCGCGCGGGCGCGCCGGCTCGGCGTAGGAGCGCATGCCGCCGGCGCTGTCGAGCAGGTTGGTCACCGCTTGGACGACGGCCGGCCGCGGCGTGTGCGCCAGGGCGGCGATGACGGTCTCGGGCACGCCGACGCCGGTGATCCCCCAGGCGCCGATCTTCCCTTCCGCCTTCAGCGCCTCGACCGCGGGGATGAAGCCCTCGGCGTAGTGCGACCAGCGCGTGGCGAAGACGTCCTGCCGGTCGGGCCGGACCGCGTAGACGTAGTCGTCGCGGCAGATGTTGGTGTGCAGGAAGAAGAGATCGATGCGCTCCAGCCGCATGGCCGCGAGGCTTGCTTCGACCGACTGGCGCACGCGCGCGCCGACCTCGTCCGGCGGCGGGCTGCCGAGCCGCACCTTGCTGGTGATCCTGACGCCGTCCGGCAGGCGCCCGGCGAACGCCTCGGCGACCACCGCCTCGCAGTGGCGGTACATCGGGGCCGTGTCGATCAGGGTGATGCCGCCGTCCAGGGCCGCGCGCAGCGTCGCCACCGCCTCGGCGCTGTCGGTCTCGCCCCAGATCTGGCCGATGCCGCCGCCGCCGATGGTCAGGCGGCTGACCGGGCCGAACGTCCCCAGGTTGGTTTGCCGCATCGTCTCGCTCCCGCTATGGCCATGTCGCCGGTCCGGCGTTTGCGGCATTGTGGCTGCAACTACCATCACCGCGGGAGGAACATGCCATGGAAGGTCCCAAGGGCGCGACGGCGGCCACCCTGAAGGCGCACGCGGCGCTGGCGGCCGGCCTGCCGAAGGACGACGGCCAGGATCTCGCCGACGCCCGCCGCGGCTTCATCGACACCATCGAGGACGCCAAGGCGCTCAACGCCTTCGGCCGCGCGGTCTGGGACCTCTCGCCGTTCGCCTTCCTGGCCGAGGAGACCCCGCCCGAGACGGTGAACCCCAGCCTCTGGCGCCAGGCGCGGCTGAACATGCAGCACGGCCTCTTCGAGGTGACGAAGGGCATCTACCAGGTCCGCGGCTTCGACCTCTCGAACATCACCTTCGTCGAGGGCGAGAAGGGCTTCGTCGTCATCGACCCGCTGATCTCGGCCGAGCCGGCGGCGACGGCCCTGGCGCTGATGCGCAAGCACCGCGGCGACAAGCCGGTGAGCGCGGTGATCTACACCCACAGCCACGTCGACCACTACGGCGGCGTCCGCGGCGTGCTCAGCCCCGAAGACATCGAGCGCGGGGCGACGATCATCGCGCCGGAGGGGTTCCTGGAGGCGGCGGTCAGCGAGAACGTGCTCGCCGGCAACGCCATGAACCGGCGGGCGACCTACATGTACGGCGCCCTCCTGCCCCGCGGCCCGCGCGGCCACGTCGACGCCGGCCTCGGCAAGACCACCTCGATCGGCCAGGTCGACCTCGTGCCGCCGACCCGCTCGATCAGCGCAACCGGCGAGCGGATGGTGGTCGACGGGGTCGAGATCGTCTTCCAGGTCACACCCGACACCGAGGCGCCGGCCGAGATGAACTTCTTCTTCCCGCGGCACGGGGCCCTGTGCATGGCAGAGAACTGCACCTGCCACCTGCACAACCTCTACACCCCGCGCGGGGCCCAGGTGCGCGACGCCAGCGCCTGGAGCCGCTACATCGACGAGGCGCTCGACCTTTTCGGCGCCGACACCGAGGTGCTGTTCGCCAGCCACCACTGGCCGCGGTGGGGCGGCGCCCGGGCCGCCGACTTCCTGAGGAAGCAGCGCGACCTCTACAAGTTCATCCACGACCAGAGCCTGCGCCTGGCCAACCACGGCCTGAACCCGACGGAGATCGCCGAGGCCATCAGGCTGCCGCCGACGCTGGCGGCCGAATGGCACACGCGCAGCTACTACGGGACGCTGAACCACAACGCCAAGGCCGTCTACCAGCGCTACCTCGGCTGGTTCGACGGCAACCCGGCCAACCTGCACAAGCACCCGCCGGTGGAGGCCGGGCGGCGCTACGTCGAGCTCGCCGGCGGGGCCGAGGCCCTCATCGCCAAGGCCCGGGCCGCGTTCGAGGCCGGGGACTACCGCTGGGTGGCCGAGGTGGTGAACCACCTGGTGTTCGCCGATCCGGCCAACGCCGAGGCGCGGGCGTTGCAGGCCGACGCGCTGGAGCAGATGGGCTACCAGGCCGAGTCCGGTCCCTGGCGGGCGTTCTACCTGACCGGCGCCCAGGAGCTGAGGAACCCGATCGCGCCTTCGGACACGCCGCGCCAGGGGGCGCTGGGCCAGCTGCGCGGCCTGCCGGCCGACAAGCTGCTGGACTCGCTGTCGGTGCGGCTGAACGGCGACAAGGCCGGGGCCAAGGCGATCACCCTCAACCTCGACTTCACCGACACCGGCGAGCGCTTCCTGGTCTGGGTGGAGAACGCGGTGCTGCACCATGCGGCCGACCGCGCGGCGCCGGACGCCCTGCACGTGGCCCTGACGCGCTCGGCCCTCGTCGACCTCGTGGTCGGCGAGGCGACGCTTGAAAAGGCGCTGGAGACTGGCGCCGTCGCGCTCGACGGCGCGCCCGGCCCGCTGGCGGACCTGCTGGCCCTGCTCGACCGCTTCGACTTCTGGTTCGGCATCGTCACGCCCTGAGGCGCGAAGCCCGGTCTCAGCGCCGTTCCAGGACGCTCTCGGCGACGGCGTCGTGGGCGATGTCGACGCCGAGAAAGCGCATCCCGCCCGGCCCGAAGGTGATTTCGTCGACGCCCACGCTGCGGTCGCGCTTCAGGGCGGCGGCGTCGCTCAGCGTCAGGCGAAGGATCAGGTCCTCACGCGAGACGTCGTCCTGCAACGCCTTCTCTATGGCGTCGCGCAGGCTCTGGATGCGGCGGGCCGCGGGCACCTGGACGGCGGACGGCTGGGGCTTGGAAGCGGCCATGGTCTCCTCGAAAGGCAGGTCCGCGGGTTCTCCCGCGGATCAGACGGGAACAAGGAGGGCCGCCCATGAAGGCGGCCTCCCGCAACAGGTCAGACCGCCTGCAGCTGGCCGGCCGACATCTTGCCGCTGCGCTTGTCGCGCTCCAGCTCGTAGCCGACCTTCTGGCCCTCCTGCAGCGATCGCATGCCCGCCCCCTCGACCGCGGAGATGTGGACGAACACGTCCGCCCCGCCATCGTCGGGCTGGATGAAACCGTAGCCCTTTTGTTCATTGAACCACTTCACGGTTCCGGTAGCCATAGTCATTGCCTTTCAGACACATGTATTCGCGGCGGCCAGAGCGCCGCCGAGATCAAATTCTCGGGAATGGTCTGAGGCGGTCTCGGGTGCTCGATCCAAGGATCCAAGCGCGGAGAGCAACCGAACCAAGCGATATTCGATCAGCGTTGCATAAGGAATATTTCGCCGCCGAACAAGCGAAACAGCAGGAAAATTCGAATTCGAGCGACACATAGGAAGATTAACCCTATTGTGAGCGCGCGCGCGTCTCGCGCCAACCTGGAGTTGAAGCATGTCGGCAAAGGCGGGGCCCACGCGGGCCCTTTTCACCATTCGCTCCGACGCCGGCGCCTGGGTGGTCGAGCACGACGGCCGCCGCCTCGACACCACGAGCACCCAGGAGGAGGCGCGGGCGGCCGCCAACAAGCACGCCCGCCAGGCCCAGGACGACGGCCGGCCCTGCCAGGTGCGCGTCATCGGCGAGGCGGGCTTCTTCATGGAGGCCTGAGGCCGGGGGCGCCCGTCCGGGTCTGACGCTGGGACATTCTTTACGGCGCGGTGCGGCGCTGTCCTAACTGCGCTCAACGACCCGCGGAGGAAACCCATGGCCGAAGAGCCGATCCTGCTGACCGACGATCCGGCGCCGCACGTGCGACGGATCACCCTGAACCGGCCGAACAAGCGCAACGCCCTTTCCAACGCCCTGCGCGGCGAAATCTTCGCAGCGCTGGAGGCCGGGGACCGCGATCCGGACGTCCGGGTGATGATCCTGCGCGGCGCTGGGACCTGCTTTTCGTCCGGCTACGACCTCGCCGGGGTCGGCGAGCTGCCCTACTACACCGCCGGCGGCCAGGGGCAGTGGGCCCGGCACGTGGTCGAGGGCTGCTTCCGCGTCTGGGACCTGGCCAAGCCCGTGATCGCCCAGGTGCACGGCTGGTGCCTGGCCGGCGGCTCCGAGCTCGCGGTCGCCTGCGACCTGGTCTACGTCGCCGAGGACGCCCAGATCGGCTACCCGGCCGTGCGCACCATGAGCCCGCCCGACAACCAGTACCACGCCTGGATCGTCGGCATGCGCGCGGCCATGGAGCTGATGCTGACCGGCGATTCGATCTCCGGCATCGAGGCCGTGCGCCTGGGTTTCGCCAACCGCGCCTTCCCGGTCGAGCGGCTGGAGGCCGAGGCCCTGGCCATGGCCGAGCGCATCGCCAAGGTCGATCCCGAGCTGGCGCAGCTGAACAAGCGGCTCGTGCACCGCCAGATGGAGGCCATGGGCCTGCGCGCGGGCCTCAGGGCCGGCACCGACCTGCACGCCCTCGGCTGGCACACCAAGGCCTCACGCGAGTACATGGCCGAGATGCGCAAGGGCGTCACCCACGCCCTGACGCAGCGCGACAAGACCTTCGGCGACTATCGCGAGACCAAGGCGGACTGAGCCCCCCCCTTCCACTCCGGCGCGCGACAGGCGACACTCGCGCTGGACGAGCAGGGGGGCTTCGGACGTGCTTCAGGTAATGCCCGGGGTTTTCCTGGCGCCGCAGAACGGGGCCAAGGGGTTCGGCTATTCGCACTTCGTGCGCCGGCCGGCCGGGAATCTGGTGCTGGACGCCAGCCGCGTCGGCTCGCTGACCGACCTCTTCGACGACTTCGCCGAGATGGGCGGCGTCAAGGCGGCGGTGATCAGCGACCGCCACCTGGGCGGGGCGTCGACGAACGAGATCGCCGAGCGTTTCGGGGCCACGATCTACTGCAGCTCGATCGAGGCCGAGGCGATGGATCACCGCAAGAACGCCGTGCGGATCGACCACGCCGTGCCGCTGGAGCGCACGCGCGTCGAGGGCGACGTCCTGCTCGTGCCGACGCCGGGCCACACGGCCGGCCAGCTCTCGACCCTGGTCGAGGTGGAGGGAACGCGCATCCTCTTCACCGCCGACTTCGTGTGGCGCGAGAACGGCCGCTGGCGGCCCGGCAACCTCAGACGCAAGAAGATGCTGAAGAGCTTCGAAGGCCTGCGCGACCTCGCCTTCGACGCCGTCGTCCCCTGGACCGGCTATGCCGCGACCGAGTTCTTCGTCCCCGTCGACGACGTCCAGCGCACCGTCGACGAGATGATCGCCGCCTGCCCGAAGCCTTGAGCCTCTAGCCCCACGCATCCCAGCGCGCTTCGACCGCCAGCTGGTCGAGGAAAACCCGCGCAGCGGCCGACATCAGGCGCGCGGAGGGGAACACCGCCTGGATCGGCTGCGGCGGCGGGGCGAAGGCGGGCAGCACCTCGACCAGCTCGCCGGCGGCGATCGCCGGCGCGGCCTGGTAGCTGAGCAGGAAGGCGATGCCGCCGCCGGAGATGGCGAAGGCGAGGGCCGCGTCGGTGCTGTTCACCGCCAGCCGGGGCTCGATGCGCACCCGCTGCGACCGGTCCGGCCCGAGGCGCCACTCGCCGCCTTCCGGGCCGCCCAGCACGCCGATCGCATCGTGGCCGGCGAGGTCGGCCGGGTCGGCCGGCGCGCCTCGGGCCGCGAGGTAGGCCGGGGCCGCCACCAGCATCCGCCGCGTCTGCCCCAGGCGCCGCGAGACGAGGCCGGAGTCGGCGAGGTGGCCGATGCGCACCGCCACGTCGACGCCCTCCTCGACCAGGCTCACATAGCCGTCCGAAAGGCGCAGCTCCGCCGTGGCCGCGGGATGCGCGGCGAGGAAGCGCCCGACGACGGGCGCCACGTGCAGCCGGCCGAACATCAGCGGCGCGCTGACGACGAGGCGGCCGCGCGGCTCCAGCATCAGGCCCGCCGCTTCGCGCTCGGCCTCCTCGGCCGCCTGGACCAGGGCCCGAGCGCGGACGAGCAGCCGCTCGCCGGCCTCGGTGAGGCGCACCGCCCGGGTCGTGCGCTGCAGCAGGCGGGCGCCGAGACGCGCCTCCAGCGCCGCGATCTGACGGGTCACTGCGCTCGGCGACTGGCGCAGCCGCCGGGCGGCGGCCGCGAAGCTTCCGGCGTCGCTGACGGCGACGAAGGCGGCATAGGCGTCGAGTCGGTCCATTGTTGCGGATATCGCAATAAAGAAAGTTGGCGTCGCGATATTATGCCGAGATCGGCGAGGCGCTACCTACCAGCGCATGATCCGGGACCCCGAACTCCTCGCGCCCAGCAGCGACGTCGCCTTTTCGCCGACGGTGAAGGCCATCCAGCAGGCCCGCGGCTCGCGGGCGGCCTATGCGGCGATGGAGGCGAAGGGCGGCTTCAACGTCGAGATCGACGAGGTCCTGGCGGCCTTCGTCGCCGAGCGGAACAGTTTCTACCTCGCCACCGCCAGCGCGGACGGCCAGCCCTACGTCCAGCACCGCGGCGGCCCGCGTGGGTTCCTGAGGGTGCTGGGTCCGCGCACGCTGGGGTTCGCCGACTTCCGCGGAAACCGGCAGTACATCACGCTCGGCAACCTGGCCGACAACCGGAAGGCCTTCCTGTTCCTGATGGACTACGCCGAGCGCCAGAGGGTGAAGATCTGGGGCCGCGCGCGCGTCGTCGAGGACCCGGCCGTGCTCGAAGCCCTGACGATCGGCGGCTATCCGGCCCGCGTCGAGCAGGCGATCCT
>DASZQQ010000060.1:0-5674 GCA_035549595.1 Caulobacteraceae bacterium | reverse complement strand
ACGCTGGCCGCCATGCGCTGGGCGGCCGCGCACACGGCCGAGCTCAGCGTCGATGCGGACGCGATCGCCATCAGCGGCGACTCCGCCGGCGCCTACCTCGCCATCGCCGCCACCGCGCGCCTGAACGTGGAGACGCCGGGCGCGGTGAAGGCGCAGGTGCTGATCTATCCGCTGCTGCACATCGACGACTCCGTCTGGCGCGACAGCCTGTTCGCCGATTCGCGCATCATCGGCCGCGCGGCCGTGGCCTACATCCGCAGCCAGCTGGGCCCGGCCGACGTCGCCGCGCCTTCGCTGCTGGACCAGGACCTGCCGCCGGCCCCGCCGACCCTGATCGCGGTCGGCCGGGTGCTGGATCCGGTCCGCCCCGACGCCCTCGCCTATGCGCGCAAGCTGGAGGCCGCCGGCCTTCGGCCCCAGGTGATGGAGTTCACGCCCCTGCCGCACGGCTTCGCCAACATGACGCACATGTCCGCCACGGCCCGCCGGGCGGTGGCCGAGATCGGCCTGGCCGCCGGCAAGCTGGTGCGCGACGCCTGCGCCTGAGCCGGGCTTCCCTTCGCGGCCGGAACGCGGCACAGGGCGGTCCATGAGCGAGCGGACCAGGATCTTCGTCGACGCGGACGCCTGTCCTGTGAAGGACGAGGTCTACCGCGTCGCGCAGCGCTATGGCCTGAAGACCTTCGTCGTCGCCAACGCCTTCATGATGGTCCCGGCCCATCCCCTGATCGAGCGCGTGATCGTCGACGCCGGCCCGGACGTCGCCGACGACTGGATCGCCGAGCGCGCGGCGGCCGGCGACATCGTCGTCACCAACGACATTCCGCTGGCCGAACGGTCGCTCAAGGCGGGCGCGGCCGCCATCGCCCCGAACGGACGGTCCTTCACCGCCGATTCCATCGGCTCGGCCATCGCCCAGCGGGCGCTGATGGAGCAGCTCAGGTCCACCGGCGAGTTCACCGGCGGCCCCCGGCCCTTCGAGCGCCAGGACCGCTCGCGCTTCCTGCAGGCCCTGGACGAGGCCGTGAACCGGGCGATGAGGGGCCGGCGATGATCCCGATCACCGACCAGATCGCCCTCGAGGACGACGAGCTGGAGTTCAGCTTCATCCGCGCCTCGGGTCCGGGCGGCCAGAACGTCAACAAGGTGGCGACGGCCGTGCAGCTGCGCTTCGACGCCCGCCGTTCGCCCTCCCTGACCGATTCCGTCAGCGCCCGGCTGCAGAAGCTCGCCGGGGCGAGGCTCACGCAGGACGGCGTCATCGTGCTCACCGCCAACCGCTTTCGCACCCAGGAGCGCAACCGCGCCGACGCGATCGAGCGCCTGGCCGAGATGATCCGCAAGGCGGCGCCCGAACCCGTCCGCCGGCGGCCGACCCGCCCTACCAAGGCGGCGAAGGAGAAGCGGCTGCAGGCCAAGGCGCGGCGGTCCGGCGTCAAGGCGATGCGCAGCCGCCCAATCCGGGGCGACTGAACCGGTCCTCACATTGCAACGTACACCCCGTGCGGTATGTGTGCGCCGCAACAAGGCTAGGAGAGGCTCTTCGATGCGTAGCAAGGTGTCTTTGATGGCGGCGCTCGGCGCCGCGGCGCTGCTGGCGGCCTGCGGCAAGTCGCAGACGTCCACGGCCTCGTCCGACCAGCCCGCCCAGCCGAGCGAGCCGGCCGCCGCGCCGGCCCCCACCGAGCCCGCCGCCCTGACCGACGCCGAGAAGAAGGCGGCCCTCGCCGACCTGCCGGCCCAGTACCAGACCGCCGACCTCGACAACGGCCAGGCCAAGTTCGTGATCTGCAAGACCTGCCACACCGCCCAGGAAGGCGGCGCCGACATGGTCGGCCCGAACCTCTACGGCGTGTTCGGCCGCAAGGCGGGCTCGAAGCCGGGCTTCAGCTACTCCGACGCGATGAAGGCCTCGGGCATCATCTGGGACGCCGACAAAATCAACGCCTGGATCACCAAGCCCTCGGCCCTCGTCCCCGGCACCAAGATGACCTACGTCGGCATGGCGAACGAAAAGGACCGCATCGACCTGATCGCCTACCTGAAGACGATCACCAGCCCGAAGAAGAGCTGAGGCGTTGCGAGCTTGATCCCGGAGGGCGTCTCGCGCATCTCCGGGATCACTTCGCACTTCGCCGAGCGCAGTTCGCGAACCACGAAATCACACGAAAAGACACGAAAGTCGCACTGGCCAACGCGCGGCCCGCCCTTGGTTTTCATGGTTCCGAAGGTCGGGGCGCTCGTCCCCTGAAGCTGCGGCCGGTTGCCGGGCCCGATTCAAGTTCGACCACGAACCACACGAACCACACGAACGGGCGCGTTGACGTTCGCAGGCCCCGACTGCTCGGGCCTGTTCGTGTGGTTCGTGGTCCAAAAAACACCGGCCACGCCGCGCCCCGATGGTCAGCGAGAGTAGGTTGCGCCACCCCGCGCCAGCTGGGCGCTTTTCGTGTGCTTTCGTGTGATTTCGTGGTTCGAAAACGAAATCGGCGCTAGCGCGCCTATTCCGCCGGCGCGGGCGACGGGGCGCCCAGTTCCTTGTGCTCGAACTCCTCGATCTGCTTGGCCGTCCACTCGGGCGATTTCGTGAAGCGGGCGAGGAGGTTGTAGAACACCGGCACCACGAACAGGGTCAGCAGGGTCGCGAAGATCGCGCCCGAGAAGATCACCACGCCGATGGTGCGCCGGCTGCCGGCGCCGGGGCCGCCGGCGAGGATCAGCGGCAGGGCTCCGAAGGCTGCCGAGATCGAGGTCATGACGATGGGGCGAAGGCGCAAGGACGCCGCCTCGATCACCGCCTCGGTGACGGAGCGGCCCTGGTCGCGCAGCTGGTTCGAGAATTCGACGATCAGGATGCCGTTCTTGGCGGCGATGCCGATCAGGATGATGAGGCCGATCTCGCTGTAGGTGTTGATCGACGAGCCGGCCATCAGCAGGCCGAACAGGCCGCCCAGCGCCGCCAGCGGCACCGTCAGCATGATCACGCCCGGGTGGATCCAGCTCTCGAACTGCGCCGCCAGCACCAGGAACACCAGCAGCAGGGCGAAGCCGAAGGCCAGGCCCACCGCGTTCGAGGCCTGCAGGTAGTCGCGCGCCTGGCCGCCCCAGTCGATGGTCACGCCCGGCCCCTGCTTGGCGGCCAGGTCGCGGTAGAACTGCACCGCCTGGGCGACCGTGTAGCCGGGCGCGAGCTCGGCGGTCATGGTGATCGAGCGCTGGCGGTCGACGCGCTCGCGGTCGGGCGTGTCGCCCTGGACCTTGGTGTCGACGACGTTGCCGAGCGGGATCAGCTGGCCCGACGAGCCGCGCACATAGAGCGTCTGCAGGTCCGAGAGGGTCCGGCGCTTGTCGCGGTCGGTCTGCAGGATGACGTCGTACTCCTGGCCGTTCTTGACGTAGGTCGTGACCTTCTGCGAGCCGAACATGATGCCGAGCGCCCGGCCGACGGCGGCGTTGGAAACGCCCAGGGTCGCGGCCTTGTCGCGATTCACGTTCACCAGCAGGCGCGGCGAGGTCGGCTCGTAGTCGAGGCGCGGGCGCACCAGGCCCGGGTTGCGCTCGGCGGCGTCCAGGATCGGCTGGATCCAGTGCGCGATCTGGGCGTAGTCGTCGCCCTCGGCGATCAGGTCGACGTTGTTGCCCGATCCGCCGCCGGGGCCGCCGCGCTGGAACGGTCCGCGCACCGTGGCGATCACGCGCGCGCCGGTGATGCGGCCGAGGTCGTGGTTCAGCTTCGCCGCGACCTGGTCGGCCGTGACCTTGCGGTGGCGCCAGTCGCTCATGACGAGGCTGCCGAAGCCGGTGTTGAACTGGTTGCCGCCGAACCGCGGCAGGCCGAGGATGTAGCGGTCCGCGACGCCGGTCCTGACGAGGTCCTGGAACGCCGGCTCGGCCTGGCGGGCGACCTTCTCGGTGTAGTCGTAGCCGGCGCCCTCGGGGGCGAGGATGGCGATGTCGACGCGGCCGCGGTCCTCGGCCGGCACCAGCTGCTTGGGCAGGGCGACGAAGAGGCCGGCCGCGACGACGGCCAGCACGACGACGCCGGCGCCGACGATCCAGACCACGCGCGGCGCATGCAGCAGCATGTTCAGCGAGGCGGCGTAGGAATTGCGCAGGCGCATCATGCCGGCGTCCATCTTGCGCGCCAGCCAGCCCTCCCCGCTCGCCGGCCGCAGCAGCTTGGACGACAGCATCGGCGAGAGGCTGAGGGCCAGCAGGGCCGAGAAGAACACCGCCGAGGCGATGGCGACGGCCAGTTCCACGAACAGGCGGCCGATGTAGCCGGGCAGCACCATCAAGGGCGCGAACACCGAGATCAGCACGATGGTCGTCGCCACGACGGCGAAGAACACCTGCCGCGCGCCGCGCTCGGCGGCCACCAGCGGCGGCTCGCCCTCGTCGATCCGTCTTTGGATGTTCTCCACCACCACGATGGCGTCGTCGACGACGAGGCCGATCGACAAGACCAGCGCCAGCAGGGTCAGCAGGTTGATGGAGAAGCCCAGCGGCGCCAGGACGATGAAGCTGGAGAGGATGCAGATCGGCGCCACGATCGAGGGGATGATCGCCGAGCGCCAGCTGCCCAGGACGATGATGTTCACCGCCGCGACCAGGGCCAGCGACAGGGCCATGGTGATGTAGACCTCGCGGATGGCGTCGCGGGTGAACACCGAATAGTCGACCGCCACCTCGATCTTCGTGCCCTTCGGCAGGGTCGCGTTGACCTCGTCGATGGTCTTGCGGGTGAACTTGGAGATATCGAGGTCGTTGGCCTGCGACTGGCGCGTCAAGGCCATGCCGATCTGTTCGACCCCGTTCATGTGGAACGACCGGCGCCGCTCGTCAGGGCCTTCCTCGATGCGCGCGATGTCGCCCAGGCGCGTGACGTAGCCGCCGGTCAGGCCCGAGGGATTGGTGACGTTGTTCGAGCCGGCGGCGGTGCTCGTGGGCGCCGTGCCGGCCGTGCGCGAGGCCGAGCTGGTGGTCGCGGCCGTCGCGGACGACCCCCCGGTGATGCCGCCGGCGGACGTGGCCGTCGATGCGCCCGAGCTCGAGCCGGCCACGATCGGCATCTTGGCGAAGTCCTCGGGCCGCACGTACTGGCGGTTCACGCGGATGGTGAAGTCCTTGGCGTTGGACTCCAGCGCCCCGGCCGGCAGTTCGACGTTCTGGCTGTTCAGCGCATTGACGACGTCGTCGACGGTCAGGCCGCGCGCGGCCATGGCGTCGGCGTTCAGCCAGATGCGCATCGAATAGAGCTGGGCCCCGCCCAGGAACACCTGGGCCACGCCCGGGATGATCGAGAACCGCTCGACCAGGTAGCGGTTGGCGTAGTCCGACAGCTCGAGCCGGTTCAGCGTCGTCGAGTGCAGCGACAGGAACATGATCGGCGAGGAGTCGGCGTTCGCCTTGGAGATCTGCGGCGCGTCGGAGTCCTGGGGCAGCTTGGAGAGCACGCGGCTGACGGCGTCGCGCACGTCATTGGCGGCCGCGTCGATGTTGCGGTCGAGCGTGAAGCTGATGTTGATCCGGCTCGTCCCGTCGCGACTCGACGAGTACATCTGGTCGATGCCCTGGATGCCGGCGACCTGCTGCTCGATGACCTGGGTGATCCGCTCCTCGACCACCTCGGCCGAAGCCCCTGTGTAGTTGGTCTGGATCGACACCTGCGGCG
>DASZQQ010000059.1:0-14221 GCA_035549595.1 Caulobacteraceae bacterium | reverse complement strand
CGAGGCCGACTCCGCGGGCGTGGACTGGTATCGCGCCGTCTGAAGAAGGGAATCCGCGCATGAGCCTTTCCGGCAAGACCCTGTTCGTCACCGGCGCCAGCCGCGGCATCGGCCTGGCCATCGCGCTCAGGGCCGCGCGCGACGGCGCCAACGTCGCCATCGCCGCCAAGACGGCCGAGCCGCACAAGCACCTGCCCGGCACCATCTACTCGGCCGCGAAGGAGATCGAGGACGCCGGCAGCAAGGCCCTGCCGCTGGTCGTCGACGTGCGCGACGAGGCCAACGTCTACGACGCCGTGCAGAAGACCGTGGACCGGTTCGGCGGCATCGACATCTGCGTCAACAACGCCTCGGCCATCCAGCTGACCGGCACGCTGGCCACCGACATGAAGCGCTACGACCTGATGCACCAGATCAACGCGCGCGGGACGTACCTGACCTCCAAGGCCTGCATCCCGCACCTGAAGGCCGCCGCCAATCCGCACGTCCTGATGCTGTCGCCGCCGCTGGACATGAACCCGCGCTGGTTCGGGACGCACGTCGCCTACACCATGGCGAAGTTCGGCATGAGCATGTGCGTCCTGGGCATGTCCGAGGAGTTCCGGCCCGACGGCATCGCGTTCAACGCGCTGTGGCCCCGCACCGGGATCGCCACCGCCGCGATCCAGTTCGCCCTGGCCGGCGAGAGCGGCATGCGCCAGTGCCGCACGCCAGAGATCATGGCCGACGCCGCCTACGCGATCTTCAACAAGCCCTCGCGCGAGTTCAGCGGCAACTTCCTGATCGACGACAGCTTCCTCTACGCCGAGGGCGAGCGCGACTTCGACAAGTACCGCGTCGATCCCAGCCAGCCGCTGATGCCGGACTTCTTCGTGCCCGACGACGTCCCACCGCCGCCCGGGGTGAAGATCGGAGCCTGAGGGATGGCGCGCGTCGACGTTCGTCCCGCCCGTCCCGACGAGGCGCCGCTGGTGCTGGCCTTCATCCGCGACCTGGCCGAGTACGAGAAGCTGCTGCACGAGGTGAGGATCACCCTGGACGACGTGCGGCGGCTGCTGTTCGCCGACCACCCGCGGGCCTTCTGCGACATCGCCGAGCTGGACGGCGCGCCGGTGGGCTTCGCCTTCTGGTTCTACAACGTCTCCACCTTCGAGGGCCGCTGCGGCATCTACCTGGAAGACCTGTTCGTCCGCCCCGAGGCGCGCGGCGCGGGGGCCGGCAAGGCGCTGATGGCGGCGCTGGCGCGCCGCTGCCGGGACGAGAACCTGGGCCGCCTGGAGTGGGCGGTGCTCGACTGGAACGCGCCGTCGATCGCCTTCTACGACAGCCTGGGGGCCACGGCGAAGACCGACTGGATCACCCGTCGCCTCAGCGGCGACGCCTTGCTGGCGCTCGCCGCATCGTGACATCCTGGCGCCATGAGCGCGCCGCCGAAGACCGTACTCGACGTCAGTGAGGCCGAGGCCGACGCCATCCGCGCGGCCGTGCGCGGGGCCGATCCGTCGCGGCTCGACGCGGGACGCCGCCTGGCCGGGCCGGACGACATCGCCGGCCTTGTCGAGCTGCTCGCCGACCCGCGCGTCTCCGGCCCGATCTACGACCTGCCGAAGCCGATCACCGCCGAGAGCGTCGCCGGCTGGGTCGCCGAGGGCGAAGCGGCGCGCCAGCGGGGCGAAGGGCTGCTGATGGTGAGCCTCGACGAGGCCGGCGCCGTCAGCGGCTATTCGCGCGTCACCGTGTGGCCCGACCGCTCGGCGGCCGAGCTCGCCGGCGGCATGCGCGCCGACCGCCAGAGCGCCGGCCAGGGCGGCGCCGGGGCGTGGCGCACGATCCACTGGATGTTCGAGACCCTGGGCGTGCGCCTGATCTGCCTGACCGCGGCCATGGACAACGTCCGCTCGGCGCGCCTGATCGAGGCGATGGGCTTCGTGCGCATGGGCGAGCGCGACGCGGTCGCCCCCGACGGCGCCGTGCGCCCGTCGCTCTACTGGGAAATGACCCGCGATTCCTGGCGCGGGCCGCCGGCCTGATCCCCGACCCTCCGCAGCGTCAGCTTGCGCGCCGGCGGCCGGCGCGCGCATAAGCTGAAGCCAGGCGGTCCCCCGCGAGGGGGCCAAGAGGGAACGCGGTGCGGGGGAGACCCCAACTCCGCGGCTGTGCCCGCAACTGTGAGCGGCGAGCGCGTCCTTCCGTTTCTCCCCTCGGGGAGACGCCACTGGCCACGGCCGGGAAGGCGAGGAGGGACATCGCGACGACCCGCGAGCCAGGAGACCTGCCGCCGCCGTCGCTCGTCCGGGGTCCGGGTCCAGACCATCGGCGCGGGAAGGCAGTTTCCTTCCGTTGCAGCGACTTCCCGGCCGGCGCGCCGGAGGTCGCTGAACCGTTCCCGCGGCGCCGCGCGGGGCGCAACGGAGATGAAGAGCCATGCGCGCCTTCCTTCCCATTACTCCGGCGCTCGCCCTCGCGGCCGCCGCCCTTCCCGCCCGGGCGGCGGACAACGTCCAGGTGTCGGAACTGGTCGTCACCGCCACCCGCCTGCCGGCCCCCCAGCGCGAAGCGCCGGACGCCACCGTCGTCACCCGCGACGATATCGAGCTTCGCCAGGCGACCGTCGCCGCCGACGTGCTGGCCCTCGTGCCCGGCGTGTCGCTGAGCCAGAACGGCGGCTTCGGCGGCGTCACCGGCGTCTCCCTGCGCGGCATGCCGATCGACAAGACCCTCGTTCTGATCGACGGCGTGGTCCAGAACGACGCCTCCCAGCCCAACGGCGGCTACGACTTCGCCGGCCTCGACCTGGCCGACGTGGAGCGCATCGAAGTGCTGAGCGGGCCGCAGGGCTCGCTCTGGGGCTCTGACGCCATCGGCGGCGTCGTCTCCATCACCACCCGCGAGGAGGACGGCTGGCGCGCCAGCCTCGAGGGCGGCTCCTACGGGACCCTGCGCGGCAGCCTCGCCGCCGGCGCCAGCACCGACGCCTGGGCCGCCCAGCTCAGCGCCTCCGGCTATCGCGCCGACGGCGTCTCCAAGGCCGACGGCTTTCCCGAGCCGGACGGCGAGCGCTCGTGGACCGTCGCCGGCGGGGCGAGGGCGCGGCTGACTGATCGCGTCACCCTCGAGGGGCGGCTGCGCTACGCCGACACCTGGAGCCAGGTCGACGGCTATGCCGCGCCGACCTTCGCCTTCGGCGACACGGCGGAGATCGCCACGTCCAAGGCCTGGACCGGCTACGTCCGGGCGATCGTCGACGGCCCCCTGGGCTTTCGCCAGACGCTGCAGCTCGGCGGCTACGACCTCGACCGGTCCTCGTACGGCGGCGACTCTCCCTACCGCTACCGCGCCACGCGCCAGGACTGGCGCTGGACCGCCTCGCGCGGCGCGCCCGAGGACCGCTGGGGCCTGGACGTCGGGGCCGAATACCAGCGCGACCGGGCGACCTTGAGCACCGGCGAGGGCGCCGACCTCGACGACACCTCCCTGTTCGTGGTCGGGCGCCTGCGGCCGATCCAGCGGCTCTCGGTGACGGCGAGCGTGCGCTACGACGACCCGACCGGCTACGCGGGCCGCGCGACGGGGCGGGCGAGCGCCGCGCTCGACCTCGGCCGCGGCTTCACCCTCGCCGGCGACTGGGGCCAGGGCTTCAAGACCCCGACCATCAGCCAGACCGCCTGCGACTTCTGCTTCCCGGCAGGCCCGTCGGTGGGCCTGAAGCCCGAGCTGGCGGAGGGCTGGGACCTGGGCCTCGCCTGGCGGTCCCAGGGCGGGCGCCTGCAGGCGCGCGTCACCGGCTACCGGCTCGCGGTGAAAAACCAGATCAGCTACGGCGTCGGCCGCTACGTGAACATCGACCGCACCCTGAGCCACGGCGTCGACGCCGATGCGCGCGTCGAGCTGACCTCCTGGCTGGCCGTGCGCGGGACGTACGCGTGGACGGAGGCGGTCGACCGGTCGACGGACCTGCCGCTGCTGCGCGTGCCGGCGCACGCGGGGACGCTGGGCCTGGAGTGGCGGCGGGATCGGCTCTCCGGCGCCCTGACGCTCAGGGCCGAGGGCGCCCAGGCGGACGCCAACCCCTCGACCTTCCTGCGCGACCGCCGGCCGGGCTTCGCGGTGGTCGACCTCGCCGCCGGCTACCGCCTGACCCCGCGGATCGAGCTGACGGCCCGCATCGACAACCTCACCGACCGCCACTGGCAACAGGCCCTCGGCTACGGCGAACCCCGCCTGGCCGGATTCCTCGGCGTGCGCGTGAAGGAGTAGCTGCGGACGCCGCCGGCTGATCCCCCAGCCCGACGAAGTCGGGAACCTCCCATCTCACCACAGAGGTCACAGAGGTACACAGAGGTCCTTTCAGGAGACCGCCTCTGTGTTCCTCCGTGCTACTCTGTGTACCTCTGTGGTGCGAAGCAGAGCTTGGGCTGGTCCCGGCTTCGCCGGCTTAAACAGGGGGCGGCGGGGGGCCGGCCCTTGGCCTCGGGGCGCCGTTCCTGTACCTCGGGCCAAGAGCCCGCAGTTCTTCGAGACCTTCCCCCGACATGACCGCCCGCTACGACGTCGCCGCGATCGGCAACGCCATCGTCGACGTGATCGCTCCGGCCGACGACGCCTTCCTGGGATCGGAGGGCCTGGTGAAGGGCTCGATGATGCTGATCGACGAGACGCGCGCGCACGACCTCTACGGCCGCATGGCCGCCGGCATCGAGACCTCGGGCGGGTCGGCCGGCAACACCGTGGCCGGGGTCGCCAGCCTGGGCGGCCGCGCGGCCTATCTCGGCAAGGTGGCCGACGACCAGCTGGGCGAGGTCTTCGCCCACGACATGCGCGCCATGGGCGTCGCCTTCGACGCCGCGCCGCTGACGGCCGGGCCGGCCACCGCCCGCTGCCTGATCAATGTGACGGGCGACGGCCAGCGCACCATGTGCACCTTCCTGGGCGCTTCCACCGAGCTGACCGCCGACGACGTCGACCCGGCGGTGATCGAGGCCTCGCAGATCCTCTATCTCGAGGGCTACCTGTTCGACCCCAGCGAGGCGCGCCGCGCCTTCGCCAAGGCCGCGGCCCACGCCCGCGCCGCCGGGCGGCTGATCGCCATCACCCTGTCCGACGCCTTCGTCGTCGAGCGCCACCGCGACGCCCTCCTGGGCTTCATCGAGGCCCAGGTGGACGTGGTGTTCGGCAACGAGGCCGAGCTCGCCTCGCTGTTCCAGTCCGACGACTTCGACGCCTCGGCCGAGCGGCTGGCGCGCCTGACCGCCATCGCCGCCGTGACCCGCGGCGCGGCCGGTTCGGTGGTGCTCGCCGGGAACGCGCGGCATGAAGTCGCCGCCGTGCCTGTGGAAAAAATCGTGGACACGACGGGCGCGGGCGACCAATACGCGGCCGGATTTCTGTTCGGCCTCGCCCGGGGCCGGCCGCTCGACCACTGCGGGCGGCTGGGCTCGATGGCGGCGGCCGAGGTGATCAGCCACTACGGCCCCCGTCCGCAGGCCTCCCTGCGCGACCTGGCGGCGGCCGCGGGACTTTGAAGAGGTCCGATGGACCGCAGGGCCGAGGTTAAGCGCGAGACCAAGGAGACGCAGATCCGCGTCGCCGTGGACCTCGACGGCGTGGGCGCCGCCACGATCTCCACCGGCGTCGGCTTCTTCGACCACATGCTGGAGAGCTTCGCGCGGCACTCGGGCATCGACCTCGACGTCGCCACGCGGGGCGACCTGCACATCGACATGCACCACACGGTCGAGGACACCGGCATCGTGCTGGGCCTGGCCATCGCCAAGGCCTTGGACGGGTTCAAGGGAATCCGCCGCTTCGGCCACGCCTACATCCCGATGGACGAGACGCTGACGCGCTGCGCCATCGACCTGTCCAACCGGCCGTACCTGATCTGGCGGGTGAACTTCGTGCGCCCGAAGGTCGGCGACATGGACACCGAGCTCTTCAAGGAGTTCCACCACGCCTTCGCCATGAACCTCGGCGCCTGCGTGCACCTCGAGACCCTGTACGGGGAGAACAGCCACCACATCGCCGAGAGCGGGTTCAAGGCCCTGGCCCGGGCGCTTCGGACCGCCGTCGAGCTGGACCCGAAGACCCACGGCCACGCCCCCTCGACCAAGGGCGTGCTCTAAAGGATTTCCCCCATGCAGAGCGTCGCCCTGATCAACTACGGGTCGGGCAATCTCCGCTCGGCCGAAAAAGCCCTGCAGAAGGCCGCCGCCGGCCTGGAGCGGCCGGCCGCGATCGTCACCACCGGCGATCCGGACGTCATCGCGCGGGCCGACCGAGTCGTCCTGCCCGGCGTCGGCGCCTTCGCCGCCTGCATGAACGCGGTGCGCGAGCGCGACGGCGTCGTCGAGGCCATGACCGAGGCGGTGCGCCGCAAGGGCGCGCCGTTCCTGGGCGTTTGCGTCGGCATGCAGCTCCTGGCCGAGCGCGGCCTTGAGTTCGGCGTCACCGAGGGCCTGGGCTGGATCGGCGGCGAGGTCCGGCGCCTGGAGCCGCACGGCGGGACCTTCAAAATCCCGCACATGGGCTGGAACGCCCTTGACGGCGCCCTGCCCGGGGCGTTGTTCGCCGGCCTCGGGAGCGGGACGCACATGTACTTCACCCATTCCTTCGCCGTCTTCCCGGCGGACGAGGCGGACGTGGCCGCGACCACCGACCACGGCGGACGCTTCTGCGCCGCGGTCTTGAAGGACAACGTCGCCGGGGTGCAGTTCCACCCGGAGAAATCCCAGGCAGCCGGGGGGCGGCTGCTCGCGAACTTCCTGGAGTGGCGGCCGTGATCCTCTATCCCGCGATCGACCTGAAGGACGGCCAGTGCGTGCGCGTGGTGCACGGCGACTTCGCCACCGCCACGGTGTTCAACGAGGATCCCGCCGACCAGGCCCGCGCCTGGGCCAAGGCCGGGTTCGAGTGGCTGCACGTCATCGACCTGAACGGCTCGGCCGAGGGCCGGGCGGTGAACGACAAGGCCGTCGGCGCGATCCTGTCGTCGGTGTCGATCCCGGTGCAGCTGGGCGGCGGCATCCGCAGCCTGGCCAACGTCGAGGCCTGGATCGAGGCCGGCGTCAGCCGCGTGATCCTGGGCACCGCCGCCGTGCGCGACCCCGAGCTGGTCAAGACCGCCGCGCGCCGCTGGCCCGAGCAGATCGCCGTCAGCGTCGACGTGCGCAAGGGCCAGGTCGCGGTGCAGGGCTGGCTGGAGGATAGCGGCCTCGACGCCCTGACCGTGGCGCGCCGCTTCGAGGACGCCGGCGTCTCGGCCCTGATCGTCACCGACATCGACCGCGACGGCGCCCTGATGGGGTTCAACGTCGATGCCTTCGGCGCGGTCGCCGACGCCGTCGACATCCCGGTGATCGCCGCCGGGGGCCTCGCCACCGTGGCCGACATCCAGAACCTGCGCGCGCGCAGGGGCACGCCGATCGCCGGCGCCGTCCTCGGCCGCGCCCTCTACGCCGGCACTATCCAGCCGGCCGAAGCCCTGGCGGCGGCGGCGTGACGGCATGCTGAAGGTCCGCGTCATCCCGTGCCTGGACGTCAAGGACGGCCGGGTGGTGAAGGGGGTGCAGTTCGTCTCCCTGCGCGACGCCGGCGATCCGGTGGAGCAGGCGAGAGCCTATGACGCCGCCGGCGCCGACGAGCTGATGTTCCTCGACATCACCGCCAGCCACGAGGGCCGCGGCGCGATCCTGGACGTGGTCGCGCGGACGGCGGACGTCTGCTTCATGCCGGTGGGGGTCGGCGGCGGTATCCGCCAGGTCGAGGACGCCCGTCGCCTGCTGCTGGCCGGGGCCGACAAGGTCTCGATCAACACCGCGGCGGTGGAGAACCGCGACCTGATCACCGGTTGCGCCGACGCCTTCGGTTCCCAGGCCGTGGTCGTCGCCATCGACGCACGCCGGCGCGGCGAGGGCGGCGGCTGGGAGGTGTTCACCTACGGCGGGCGCCGGGCGACCGGGATCGACGTGGTCGAGTACGCCGTGGACGCCGTGGTCCGCGGGGCCGGCGAGATCCTGCTGACCTCGATGAACCAGGACGGGGCCAAGACCGGCTACGACGTCGCGCTTCTCAAGGCCGTCACCTCCGCGGTGGGCGTGCCCGTGATCGCCTCGGGCGGGGCGGGGAACACCGACCACCTGGTCGAGGCCGTGCAGGCCGGCGGCGCCGACGCGGTGCTGGCCGCCTCGATCTTCCACTTCGGCGAGATCACCATCGGCGAGGCCAAGGCCGCCATGGCCCGCGCCGGCATCCCCGTCCGCCCGCTGGAGCTCGTGACGTCATGAGCCGCTTCGCCGAGGTCCTCGAGCGCCTGGCCGCCACGATCGAGAGCCGCCGCGGGGCCGATCCGGCCTCGTCCTGGTCGGCGCGCCTGATCGCCAACCCGTCCCTCGCCGCCAAGAAGCTCGGCGAGGAGGCGATCGAGACCGTGATCGCGGCCGCGCAGGGCGACAAGGACGCCCTGGCCGCCGAAAGCGCCGACCTCGTCTACCACTGGCTGGCCCTCTTGGCCGCCGCCGGCGTCAGCCTCGACGAGGTGGCCGCCAAGCTGGAGGCCCGCGAGGGGACCTCGGGCGTCGCCGAGAAGGCCGGGCGGACGGGCTAGAACGCCGCAGGGTCTTCCGCGACGCCGCCTGGCGCGGCTAAACAGCGATCACCATGACGACCGCCACGCTCGACCTCTCCATGCCGCTCGAACCCCTGGAGCCGGGCCTCTGGCGCACGCGCGCCGGCCAGGCCTGGAGCAATCCGGGCGGCGGCCTCTGGGGCGGCTATGCGATCGGCCTTTGCGTGCGCGTGCTCGAGGCCGAGCCCGAGGCAATCGGCGAGGCCCTGTCCCTGACCCTGACCTATGCCGCCGGCCTGCCCTACGGCGACCTCGACGTGCGCACGCGGCGCCTGCGCCAGGGCGGCTCGATCGGCGTCTGGCAGGTGGAGATCCTGCCGGCCGGAAGCGACCAGGTGGGCGTGCACGGCATGGTCACCCTCGCCCGGCGCCCGCCGACGCCGCCGTTCGCCTTCGCCGCGATGCCCGAGGCGCCGGACCCGGAGAGCTTGCCGTCGCCGGAGTTCTCCGAGATGCGCATGCACATGGCGGGCCGCGCCTTCGAGCGCCGCGGCCACGGGCCCTTCCCGCCCGAACCGGGCGACAGCCGCACCCTGCACTGGACCCGCTCGCCGCACGCGCCGCTCGACAAGGCGCTCTTGGGCATGATCACCGACAACTCCGCGCCCAGGGCCATGTACGCCCTGCCCGGCCGGGTGATGACCACGACCCTGTCGCTGACCTGCTACCTGCACGCCACGGCCGAGGAACTGGCCGAGGTCGGCAACGACTACATCCTGGTCGAGTGCGAGGGCCGCGTCGGCGGCGGCGGCGCCTCGGACGAGCGCTCCAGCTACTGGCGGCGCGACGGCAAGCTCCTCGCGACCAGCGAGCAGCTGGCCTGGTACCGCGAGATCAGGCCCGAGAGCCCAGAGTAGCGCCTACGGCAGGGCCCAGACGCGGGTGCGCTTGACCTCCAGGTCCTCCAGTTCGCGGGTGGTGGGGACCTGATATTCGGCGAGCTGGACGAGGCCGGTCTTCGGGAAATAGGTGCGGCCGGGATCGCCGATCAGCACGGTCTTGCCGGCGGCCTTCGCCGCCCCCAGCCAGGCCATGACCCGCGCGGCGAGCGGCTTCTCGTAGCAGATGTCGCCGGCCAGGATCACGTCGGCGGCCGGCGGCGCCGCCTCCAGCAGGTTCTGAGCCGTGAACTCCACAGCGACGCCGTTGGCCTCGGCGTTGAGGCCGACCGCAGCCTCGCAGAAGACGTCGATGTCGGCGCAGAGCACATGCGCGGCCCCTGCCTTCGCCGCCGCGATGCCGACGATCCCCGAGCCGGCGGCGAAGTCGACCACGCGCCGGCCGGCGACGACGGCCGGGTGGTCGAGCACGTAGCGGGCCAGCGCCTGGCCGCCCGCCCAGGCGAAGGCCCAGAACGGCGGCGGCAGGCCGATCTCCTCCAGCGCCTCCTCGGTCAGGCGCCAGATCGGGGTGACCTCGTCGGCGAGGTGAAGCTTCAGTTCCGGCGCGTGCGGCGGCGCCTGCAGGCGGGTGTTGGCGGCGATGAAGCCGCGCCGGCCTTCCAGGGTGGGGACGATCACGCGCCGGCGGCGGCCGACAGCACCTGCACGTAGCCGGGAGCGGTGCGCATGCGCTCCAGGGCGCCCTTGGCCTTCAGCAGCCGGTGGACCCTGGGCAGGCTCCAGCACGGCAGGTGCATGAACATGTGATGTTCGCAGTGGTAGTTGACGTAGTAGGGCGCGATCAGCGCGCGCTCGAGGATGTTGGCGTGCGTCGTGCGCGCCTGGCGCAGCGGGTCGGGCTCGTCCTTGGCGATCAGGGCGTGCTCGCAGATGTTGCGAAAGCGCGTGATCATCTGGAACCAGGTCGCCCGCGGCAGCAGCCACAGGGCGAACCAGGCCCACCAGAGGCCGAAGGCGCTGGTGACGGCGATGACGAGGCCGTTGACGATCAGCCAGCGGCGCAGGCGCACCACCTCGTCCACCAGGATCGGCAGCGCCGGCTCGCCGGCCTTGCGCGCCTTCAGGCGATAGATGGCGACGCCGAAGCGCTCCTTGAACCAGGTCTGGCCGGTCAGGTCGCGGATCACCTTGCGCCTCAGCGAGGTGCGCGTGATCGGGAACGGGGCCGACAGCTTCAGGTCCGGGTCCTCGGCCTGCTGGGCGAACTTGTGGTGCTGCAGGTGGTAGCGGCGGTAGCGCTCGACACCGCCCGTGCACAGCCACTCGGCGACGAAGTCGTTGACCTTCCGGTTCGGGTGCAGGCAACCGTGGGCGCCGTCGTGCATCAGGATGGCGAGCCCGAGCTGGCGCCCGCCGATGATCATCGCCGCCGGGATGATGGTCACCGGCCAGAAGACGCCGAGCAGGCGCGGCGAGAGGATCACCGCGGCCCAGGTCAGGCCGATCACCGCCCAGCCGTGGGCGACCAGCGCCAGGCCCTTCCACGACGAGCGCGCGGCGAGCGGTCGCCATTCCTCGGCGGTGAAGAAGTCCTTCGGATCGACGCGGGCGGCTGCGGCCATGGCTGGATTATCTCATGAAACGCGCGATTTCGCGATCTGGGTATGCTCCCGCCACGTGATGTAGAGGGTGGACGCTACGACAACCAAGGCGCCGGCCAGGGTCAGGACCCCCGGCACCTCCTGGAACATGAGGAAGCCGACCACGGCGGAGAACACCAGCCGGGTGTAGTCCATCGGCGCCATGGCCGCCGCGTCGCCCAACTGCATGCCCTTGATGTAGCAGGCCTGGTTCACCGTCGCGATCGCGCCCATCAGGCACAGGAGCACGAAGTCCGTCGGCGTCGGCCAGCGCCAGGCCATGAGGCCGAGCGGCAGGGCGAAGACCACGCCCAGCGTCGCCGACCAGTAGAGCAGCGTCGAGGGCGGGTGGTCGCGGGTCAGGGCCTTCATGCCGGTGACGGTGAAGGCGAACAGCAGCGACGAGGCGAGCATCGCCAGCTGCGGCAGGCCAAGCCCGCCGTGGCCCGAGGGGCGCACCATCAGGAGGACGCCGCTGAACCCGACCAGGGCCGCGGCGATGCGCGGCGGGCCGACGTGCTCGCGCAGCATGAACGCCGCGAGTGGCACCAGCCACAGGGTGCGCGTGAACGACAGCGCGTTGGCGTCGGCCAGCGGCATCTTCTGGAAGGCGTAGAACTGCAGCAGCATGCCGATCGTGCCGGCCGCCGAGCGGAAGATGAGGATGCCGGGCCGGGTGGTGGCGAAGGCCGCGCCGGGGTGGCGCAGGATCCATGGCAGCAGGATCACCAGCCCCGCCGCCTGGCGGTAGAAGGCCTGCAGCCCCGGCGGATAGTCCTTGCCGAGGAACTTGATGAGGGTGGTCATGGCCGTGAAGGTCACGGCCGACAGCAGCATCCAGAGCGCCCCCTGGATGTTGCGCGACAGGCCCGGATGTTCCCCCGCCGCCTCGGCCATGCGTCAGGCGGGCTCGACCCTGGGCAGGCGGTAGCCGCCGTCCAGCAGCTCGCCCTTGGGCAGGTAGCAGCGCATGAAGAGGGCGAAGGGTCCGGCCGGCGCCGGCAGCCAGTTGCCCTCGCGCTCGGCGCCCGGATGCTCGTGGCCGATCCAGAGGTCGAGCGAGCCGTCGGCGTTGGTCTTCAGCCCCGGCGTGCGGTCGCCGATGGCGTACCGGTTCAGCGGATTGTCGGCGAAGAAGAACTGCCCGTCGTCGGTGGGCTCGTAGAGGCTGAGCGACCAGAACGAATGCACCGGCGGCAGGGCGCCGGCCGGGAAGCTCAGGCGCCAGGCCTGGGTCCCGTCGAACAGGTCCCGCCCGTCGGGGGCCTCGGCGCGCATGTACATGGCCTCCACCGGCGGCAGGGCGGCGAGGCCCGAGAGCGCCACCGACGCGCGCTGCTCGTAGTCCTGGCCGAAGTCGCCGAGGCGCGCGTTGGGGTAGGACCAGCCGCCGTCGAAGGCCGAGCCGCCGAGCCCGCCCTTGCGCGCCGCGAGCCTTCCCTCGGCGACGCCGGCCTCGATGGCTGCGATCTCGTCGGCGCCGAAGCGCGAGGGGTCGAAGCGGTCGAGGCCCAGCGGCGCCATCTGGGCCAGCACCTTGCGGTCGGTCACCGGCGGCGGGTTCTCGGCCATCAGCCGCGCGGCGCTGGCGAAGTACTCGGCCCACGAGGCGCTGCGGGGGGCGTAGGGCTCGCCCGGCTCGACCGCTGGCCCCTGCATGGAGACGCCGCGCTGCACCGCGCGCGAGGCCTCGAGGTCGTGCGGCCCCTCGACCAGGATCCGCGCCAGGGCCCAGACGTGGCGGGTCGGCGAGCGCACCACGTTCGGCCCCTCGGCCGCGTCCGTTGGCCCGACCAGGGTGAAGGTCCCGCCGTCGCCGCCGGTGGTCCGCGTGCCGAGAATGGCGAAGTTGTTGGTGTAGGCGTCCATCAGCGCCAGCGACAGGTAGCGCTCGCCGGCCGCCGGCAGGTTGATGGTCACCGGCCCGGCCGACAGGTCGATCTGGGCCGTGGCGTAGAAGGTGTCGTTGTTCGGCGTCGTCACCCCGCGCGAGCGGTGGTCGGCGAGGTTCCGCATGTAGCCGAAGGTGTTCATCCGCGAGCCGACCAACAGGCCGCGCTGGCGCGTCGTGGCGATCTCGACCAGGGGCAGGGCGTAGAGCCAGGCGGTCTTGGCCGCCGTCTTCAGAGCCTCGAGATCCGTACCCGCCATTCCAACCTCCACTGACGCAGGGGCGCCTAGAAGCACAGAAACGCGGGCTTGTCCCCGGTCGAAGGCGACCGCGATACGCGTTTTGCGCCCAGCGCCCGGCGGGAGGCCGGGCCGCCCCCCTTGCTCCGGACCCGCCGAACAGGCAGGGCAAGCGCGTGACACGCCCATCCCGACCGAAACCCGTCGCCGCGCCCGCCGAATCCGATCCGGCGCTCGACGCCCGACGCGCGGCCCTGTTCGTGCTGCAGGCGGCGCTGAAGCGGCGCGGCGGCCTGGACGAGGCGCTGAGCGCGGGGCCGGCCGCACGCCTCACCCCGCTGGACCGGAGCTTCTGCCGGGCGCTGGTGATGGCCGCGCTGCGCCATCTGGGGCCGATCGACCGGGCGCTGGACGCGCGCCTCGCCAAGGAGCCGCCGGAGCCGGTGCGGGACATCCTGAGGCTCGGCGCGGCGCAGGCCTTCTGGCTCGACGTGCCCGACTTCGCCGCCGTCGACACCACCGTCAGCCTCGCGCCCAAGCCGCTGCGCGGCCTCGTCAACGCGGTGATGCGCGGCCTCGTGCGCGACGGCGCCCCGGCCTGCCCGCCGGAGGACCTCGCCCCCGCCTGGCTGCTGGCCCGCTGGCGCGCCGCCTTCGGCGAGGCCGACGCGGAGGCCGTCGCCGCGCGCATCGCCGAAGAACCCCAGACCGACCTGACGCTCAGGGATCCGGCCGACGCGGCCGCCCTCGCCCCCGAGCTCGAGGCGAGCGTCCTGCCTGGCGGATCGCTTCGCACCGCCCGCCGCGGCGACCTCGCCGCCTGGCCGGGCTTCGCCGAGGGCCGCTGGTGGGTGCAGGACGCCGCCGCGGCGATCCCGGCGCGGCTGCTGAACGCCAGGCCGGGCGAGACGGCCCTCGACCTCTGCTCCGCCCCCGGCGGCAAGACCTTCCAGCTCGCCGCCGCCGGCGCGGCCGTGACCGCCCTC
>DASZQQ010000058.1:0-2433 GCA_035549595.1 Caulobacteraceae bacterium | reverse complement strand
CCACCACCGCCACCGCCACCACCGCCACCGCCACCGCCGCCGCCGCCGACGGATTTCAACGCGGGCTACTCGGCGTCGTGGTTCGGGCAGATCAAGCTGACGGCCAGCGTGGAGACGCAGGCCGGCATGGGGGCCGGGGTGACGATCGCGCTGATCGACACCGGGGTGGTCGCCGACCAGCCGGAGATCGCCGGCCGGGTCTCGCCGCTTTCGAGCTGCGCGGCCGTGACCTTCACGTGCTCGTCGGGCTTCACGGACGACCACGGCCACGGCACGGCGACCGCGGCCATCGCCGCGGGCGCGTACAACGCCTCGACCCTGATGTCGGGCGTCGCGCCGGCCGCGACGATCCTGTCGGAGAAGGTGCTCGACGCGACCGGCTCGGGCTATGACACCGACGTCGCCAACGGCATCGTCAAGGCCGCCGACGCCGGCGCCCAGGTCATCAGCCTCAGCCTGACCTACATCCCCACGCCCGACGTGGTGACGGCGATCAACTACGCCACCGCCAAGGGCGCGGTGATCGTCTGGGCCGGCGGCAACAGCGCCGCGGCGCTGAACGGCGGCGCCGACACCACCGGGCTGACGGACGCCGCCCTCTCGCGCCTGATCCTGGTCGGATCCGTGAGCTCGACGAACCAGAAGTCCTCGTTCAGCAACTTCCCCGGCGTCGGCTCGGCGCGCGGGGCGACGGCCAGTTCGAGCTACGCCGGCCTGTGGCTGATGGCGCCGGGCGAGAACATCTGGGCCCCGGCGATCCAGTACGGCTCGAACTACATCTACTCGACCTGGAGCGGCACCTCGATGTCGACGCCCGAGGTGGCCGGCGCCGTGGCCCTGCTCGAGGCGACCTGGCCGATCCTGCGCACCAACGGCACGGCCGCCGCGCTGCTGTTCGCCAGCGCCACGGACCTCGGGACCGCCGGCGTCGATTCCAGCTACGGCCACGGCCTCCTGAACCTGACCGCCGCGTTCCAGCCGGTCGGGCCGCTCAGCGTCTACGGGACGGGCGGTTCGACGAGCACGGTCACGGGGACGACGGGGACGGTGTCGAGCACCGGCGCCCTGGGCGGCCTGCCCGGCGTGAAAAGCGTGCTCAGCCGCTACACCGCCTTCGACGGCTTCGAGCGCAACTTCACCGTCGACCTCTCGCACCTGGTCGCCACCGCCAGCACCTCGGTCAACGCCCAGCCGGTGCTCGCCGCCCCGGTGCGCACGGCGAGCGCGGCCGTGCCCGGCGGCTGGCTGACCCTGGCCGAAACGGCGCGGCCGTCAGGGCTGCTGGACGGCCAGGACGAGCAGGACCGCCTGTGGGGCCATCGTGACCGGCGCGTCTCGACCCTGGAGTTCGTCGGCGCGTCCGGCAGCTACCTGGCCATCGCGCACGGCGCCGGCTCGACCCTGTCGCTGACCCGCGCCGGCTGGGGCGCGGCCAGCCCGGCGGCCGAGCAGGCGTCCGACCTCGGCGTCGCCACGGCCCTCAACGACCTCGCCCAGGGCGGCGACAGCGCGGTCGCCGGCGCGGGCGTCTTCGGCCGCCTGCGCGTCGCGGCCGGGTGGAGCTCCAGTCCGGACCCGGTCGGCTCCGCCCTGGCCTCGGACCGGGCCCGCGCCCGTTCGAGCGCGGTCTCGGTGACGACGACGTTCCAGCTGAGCCGGCGCCTGCGCCTCGGCGCCACGCTGGCGCGCCTGGACGAGACCAACGCCCTGCTCGGCTCGACCTACAGCGGGCTGGGGCCCCTGTCCCTCGGCGACCGGCGCGGCAGCCGCCTGGAGGCGTTCAGCGCCGCGGCGGAGCTCGGCGGCGGCCGCTCGCTGCTGGCCGAGGCGGCCATCGTCGACGTCGACGGCGCGCGGCTGCAATCGGGCCTCATCAGCGAGGTCAGCCCCCTGAGGGCGCGGGCCTTCGGCGTCTCGTTCCAGCAGCGCGACGCCTTCCGCTCGGGCGACGCCCTGTCGGTGGCGGTGCGCAAGCCGCTGCGGGTCGTCTCCGGCCAGGCGATGGTGGCCGAGAGCACCGTCGACCAGGACGGCCGTCCGGTGACCACCTTCGCCGCCGTCAGCCTGAAGCCCTCCGGCGACGAGACCGACGTCAGCCTGCGCTACGCCGCGCCGCTCGGGCGCATGGCCGCGGTGCGCCTCACCGGCGTGGTGCGCCAGGACGCGGACAACCAGGCCGGCGTCACCGACGTCGGCGTCCGGATGGGCCTGAACCTGGCGTTCTGAGTGGGGACATGATCCCGCCGCAGGCGGGTTCGTGTCCCCTGAAGCCCCCCTGGACGGCTACGCCGTCTCGCGCAGGAGGCGCTTGCGTTCGACCGACGAGGGGATGCGCATCGCCTCGCGGTACTTGGCCACCGTGCGGCGGGCGATGTCGACGCCGGCTTCCTTCAGGATCTCGACGATGGCGTCGTCGGAGTGGACGTCGCCCTC
>DASZQQ010000057.1:0-25636 GCA_035549595.1 Caulobacteraceae bacterium | reverse complement strand
AGCGGCGGCATGCGCGCGGGCGCCGAGGAGATCGCCAAGGCCTCGGACGACCTCTCCCGCCGCAGCGAACAACAGGCGGCCAGCCTGGAGGAGACCGCCGCGGCGCTCGACGAGATCACCGCCACGGTCCGCCAGACCGCGGCCGGCGCGGGGCAGGCCAGCGAGGCCGTCGGCGCGGCCAAGCGCGAGGCGGTGCAGTCGGGCGAGGTCGTCGCCGAGGCCGTCGCGGCCATGGGCGGCATCGAGCAGTCGTCGAAGCAGATCAGCCAGATCATCGGGGTGATCGACGAGATCGCCTTCCAGACCAACCTCCTGGCGCTGAACGCCGGGGTCGAGGCCGCGCGCGCCGGCGACGCCGGCCGCGGCTTCGCCGTGGTGGCCTCGGAGGTCCGCGCGCTCGCCCAGCGCTCGGCCGACGCGGCCAAGGAGATCAAGAGCCTGATCTCGGCCTCGTCGCGGCAGGTCGAGCAGGGCGTCGGCCTTGTGGGGCGGACCGGCGAAGCCCTGACCTCGATCGGCGCCAAGGTCTCGCAGATCGACGTGCTGGTGGCCGAGATCTCCGGCTCGGCCCAGGAGCAGGCCACCGGCCTCGGCCAGGTGAACGTGGCCGTCAACGACATGGACAAGGTCGTGCAGCGCAACGCCGCCATGGTCGAGGAAAGCACGGCCGCCGCCCACTCGCTGAAGGCCGAAGCGGCCCAGCTGGCCGCGCTGGTCGCGGGCTTCCGGCTGCCGGCCGGCAGCGCCGAGCGCGAGCGGCGCCGGTCCGCGGCCTGAGCCGCCGCGTCCGCACGTTCCGGCGCTGGCCGGGACGGGCGAAAGGGCCTTGCCCCCTCCTGCCGCGCCGAGAGGCGCGCTAAGGAAGGGGCATGACCGATCCCGCTCGTCCGCCCCGCCCGCTCCGCTCCCAGGCCTGGTTCGACAACCCCGACAACGTCGACATGACGGCGCTCTACATCGAGCGCTACCTGAACTTCGGCCTTTCCCAGGCCGAGCTGCAGTCGGGCCGGCCGATCATCGGCATCGCCCAGACGGGGTCGGACCTTTCCCCCTGCAACCGCCACCACCTGGTGCTCGCCGAGCGCCTGCGCGACGGCATCCGCGAGGCGGGCGGCATCGCCATCGAGTTCCCGGTCCACCCCATCCAGGAAACCGGCAAGCGGCCCACCGCCGCGCTCGACCGCAACCTCGCCTACCTCGGCCTGGTGGAGGTGCTGTACGGCTACCCGCTGGACGGGGTCGTGCTGACCATCGGCTGCGACAAGACCACACCGGCCTGCCTGATGGCCGCCGCGACGGTGAACCTGCCGGCCATCGCCCTTTCGGTCGGGCCGATGCTGAACGGCTGGCACGAGGGCCAGCGCACCGGCTCGGGCACGATCGTCTGGAAGGCGCGCCAGATGCTGGCCGCCGGCGAGATCGACGGCGCCGGGTTCGTCAAGCTGGTCGCCTCCTCGGCGCCCTCGACCGGCTACTGCAACACCATGGGCACGGCCACGACCATGAACTCGCTGGCCGAGGCGCTGGGCATGCAGCTGCCGGGCTCGGCGGCGATCCCGGCCCCGTACCGCGACCGCCAGGAGATGGCCTACCGCACCGGCCTGCGCATCGTGGAGATGGTGCGCGAGGACCTGAAGCCCTCGGACATCATGACGCGCGAGGCGTTCCTGAACGCCATCGCCGTCGCCTCGGCCATCGGCGGCTCGACCAACGCCCCGATCCACCTTGCCGCCATCGCCCGCCACCTGGGCGTCGACCTGCAGCTCAAGGACTGGCAAACCCACGGCCACGGCGTGCCGCTGCTGGTCAACCTGCAGCCCGCCGGGGAGTACCTCGGCGAGGACTACTACCACGCCGGCGGCGTGCCGGCGGTCGTCGCCGAACTCATGAAGCACGGCCTGATCCACGAGGATGCGATCACCGCCAACGGCCGCACCATCGGCGACAACTGCCGCGGCGCGAAGATCATGGACGAAGCCGTGATCCGCCCGTTCGAGCGGCCGCTGGTCAAGGACGCCGGCTTCATCGTGCTGTCGGGCAACCTGTTCGATGCGGCGATCATGAAGACGAGCGTGATCTCCAAGGAATTCCGCGACCGCTACCTGTCCAACCCTGACGATCCGGACGCCTTCGAGGGTCCCGCCGTGGTGTTCGACGGGCCGGAGGACTACCACCGCCGCATCGACGACCCGGCGAGCGGGATCACGCCGGACAGCCTGCTCTTCATGCGCGGGACCGGGCCCGTCGGCTATCCGGGCGCGGCCGAGGTGGTGAACATGCGCCCGCCCGCCTGGCTGATCCGCCAGGGCGTGACCGCCCTGCCCTGCATCGGCGACGGGCGCCAGTCGGGCACCTCGGGCAGCCCCTCGATCCTCAACGCCTCGCCCGAGGCGGCGGTGGACGGGGGCCTGGCGCTGCTGCGGACCGGCGACCGGGTGCGCATCGACCTCAAACGCGGGACCGCCGATGTGCTGATCCCGCCCGAGGAACTGGAAGCGCGGCGCAAGGCCCTGCGCGAAGCCGGCGGCTACGCCTATCCGGCGTCCCAGACTCCGTGGCAGCAGATCCAGCGCGACCTCGTCGGCCAGCTCGACACCGGCGCCATCCTCGAGGGCGCCGAGGCCTACCAGCGTATCGCCCAGACCCGCGGCCTGCCGCGGGACAACCACTGACGGGACTCGCCGCGGGCCTGCCCGGCCGCAATGCGTGGAATTCTCATGGCGCCCGACTCTTGGGCGCTGTAGGTGCAGTCTCTGGCGCGGCGGGGGCCGGCTGGCCCAATCTCAGGGCAGCCATTCAGCTTTTGAAAGGAGTCGAGCTTGGTCCTACGAACCACCCTCTTCGGCATCGCAGCCCTCGCGCCGTCGATCGCGCTCGCCGCGGCCGCGGCGCCCCAGGCCACCGCCTTCGAAGGCCCCCACGCCTTCCCGGGATACGGCCAGCCGGAAGTGACCGACTGCCGGACGAGCGGACCGGCCGAGCGCCAGTGCGTCATTCCGGCGATGTCCGCCGGGCGCTACCTCGCCGAGGCGGCGGGCGTGGCGACGGCCACCGGGCCGGACGCCACCCAGTCCCTCGCCATCTCGCTCGACGGCCGTCCCTGCATCTCGGCCCCGAACGCGAAGTTCGCCGGCACAGCGAACCTGCACCTGGTCTGCGAGATGACGATCATCGCCGACCATCCGATCACGGTGAGCGCGACCTACGCGGCGCAGAACGCCACCGTCGAGGCGACCGGACCGCAGCTCGTCGTGCGGCGCCTGCCCTGGGACGGAATCCTGGAATCCCGCGGCGCCCTCGTCCGCAATCAGCCCCAGGCGCCGGCCGCCGCCGCGCCCGCGGCCCCCGCCGCGCCGCCGCGCAAGCCGAAGCGCTGAGTCCCGGGGGTCAGGCGGTGCGGGCGATCAGCGCCTGGACCGCCGCCTCTTCGGCCGGGCCGGCCGGCGTGTAGACGACCATGCTCAGGCCCTCGGCGCCCTCGACGGCGAACGAGGCGTAGTCGAAGGTCAGAAGGCCGAAGGTGGCGTGGCGCAGGCGCTTGACGCCGGCGCCGTGGCTGGCCACGTCGCTGCCGGCCCACAGGCGCCGGAAGTCGGGGCTGACGGCGAGCAGTTCGGCGGTCAGGGCGTCGGCCTCCGGCGAGCTGCCCGAGCGCGCGACGTCGACGCGGTAGACGGCCACGGCGAAGCGGGCGACGACCTCCCAGTCCGGCAGGTGCTCGCGCATGCGCGTATCGCCGAACAGGCGGCGCAGCACGTTGCGCTCGCGCGGCGACATGCCGGCGTAGTCGCCGAAGACGGCCAGGGCGGCGGGGTTCCAGGCGACGATGTCCCAGGTCGGCGTCTTCACGAACGCCGGGGACGAGACCAGGGCGTCCAGCACCCGCTGCACGGCCGGCGGGGCCGGGGGCGTCGGCGCGGCGGCCCGGAGCGGCGGCGGCCGCTGCTGGGCGAGCAGGAACAGCACCTCGCGCCCGGCCCCGTCCAGCTCCAGCGCCCGGCACAGCCGCTCCAGCACCTCCTCGGACGGCGGCCCGCCGCGGCCCTGCTCCAGCCAGGTGTACCAGGTGACGCTGACCGCGGCCCTCGCCGCCACCTCCTCGCGCCTCAGCCCCGGCGTGCGCCGCCGGCCGGGTGCGCCGGGCGCCGGCTGCAGCCGGCCCCGGCGGTCCCGCAGAAACGCGCCGAGGGACGGTCCGAGCGGCGTCGCGCCGCGAAGCTGGGAGTTGGCGGTCATGGCTCAAGCATAGTCCTCCGCTCGATCGGAGCGGAAGACCGGCTGCGCCCCGCTTGGCGGTGACGTCCGGTTCCCTATGCTGACGTCATGGAGTCCGAGACGCGCGCGCATCGTTTCGTCGGCGTCGGCGGCGCAGACCTCGCCTGGTGGGAGCTCGGCGACGGCCGGCCGGTGGTCCTGCTGCACGGGTTCCTTTCCAGCGCCCCGCGCAACTGGTTCGCGCCCGGGATCGCCGCCGCGTTCGCGGCGGCAGGCGTCCGCGTGATCGCGCCGGACTGCCGCGGCCATGGCGCTTCCGCCGCGCCGACCGATCCGCACGACTGGCCGCCCGACGTCATGGCCGCCGACGTCGAGGCGCTGATCGCGCGGCTGGGGCTCACCGACTACGACCTCGCCGGCTACTCCATGGGCGCGCGCACGGCCGCCCGCGTGCTGGTTCGCGGCGCGCGGCCGCGCCGCTGCGTGCTCGGCGGCATGGGCGACACGGGGATCATGCAGGCCGGTCCCCGCGCGGCGGCGTTCGAGGACGCCATCCGCCACGGCGAGGCGGCCCTCGACAAGGCCATGGGCCGCGCGATCCAGGCGGCGATGACGGCCCAGAACCTGAAGCCCGAAGCCATGCTGGGCGTGCTGGCGTCCTTCGCGCCGACGTCGCCGGCCGAACTGGCGAGCCTCGCGACGCCCACGCTGGCGATCCTGGGCGAAGACGACCACGACAACGGCTCGGCGGACGCCCTGGCCCGCCTCATGCCTGACTGCAAGCCCCTGCGCCTGCCTGGCGACCACGGCGGCGTCGTGGCGACAGCGGCGTTCCGAGAAGCGCTCCTCGCCTTCCTCAGCTAGCCCCGGCGGCCTTCGCGCCGGCTTTCGCCTGCCGGCGCTCGGTCAGCCAGACGCCCGCGGCCATCACCACCAGGATCACCAGCGAGGCGGCGATGCGGTCGAGATCGAGGCCGCCCTGCCGGAACGGCTTGGTCAGCAGGTCGCCGAGTGTCGCGCCCAGCGGCCGGGTCAGCACATAGGCGGCCCAGAACAGCACCGCCTTCGGCGCCCTGGTGAAGAGGTGGAGCGCCGCCACCACCGCGATCAGGCCGGCGAAGATCAGGGCGCCGCCCTCGAACCCGGCCCCGAGATCGTCGGCGGTAAAGTCGCCGAGCGCGGTGCCGAGCGTGTTCGAGACCAGGATCGTCACCCAGTAGAAGGTCTCGTTGGTCTTGGAGGTGATGCGGTCGACGGCGATCGAGCCGGTGGTCCGGCGCCAGGCGAGCAGCACCGCGATCACGCCCGCCAGCAGGATCGCCGAAGACTTCACGTAGCCGAGGCCGAGCGAGCGGTCGAAGTAGTCCGACGTGGTCGTCCCCACGGTCGTCGTGGCCACCACGCAGGCCCAGTAGGCGAGCGGATGGAACCGCCGTCCCGACACCTGCAGCGCCACGGTGACGGCGAAGAACGCCAGGAAGATCAGGGTGCTGACGAGGTAGCCGAGGTTCAGCTGCATGGAGAGGGCGTCGCCCCCGGTCTCGCCGAGGGTCGTGGCCAGGACCTTGATCGCCCAGAAGGCCAGGGTGACCTGCGGCACCTTGCTGAGGGCGTCCTGGGTGTCGGTTCTCAAGGGGCGTCCTCCGGGGGGCGTGACAGCGGGCCCCTAGCACAATCAGCGCGGGGCGCCGCCAGTTTCCTTCCCCTTCGGCGTCGTCATGCTTCCCGAAGACGACCGGCACCTGCCGGACGGCGTGAAGGGCGTCGGCATGCCGGGCCATGTCGGCACGGCCATCGCCATCGCCGAAGGTGTCTATCAGGCGACCGGCCGGCGCGTCCGGCGGCTGCCGATCCGGGTCGAGGACGTGATGGGGGGCTGAAACCGCGCCGGCTTGCGCTGCATCATGTCGCCATCCGGGCCGGGAACGCAGGTTGGGCAGGCCTTCTGCCCCGCCCCCACCGTCTCCCTGACCCGAAGCTCGGAGCCTCCCCTTCATGGACGTCATCTCGCTGCTCGAACCGGACCCGAAGGGCGAGTTCCTGGTGGAGCCCCGCAAGTACTTCGTCGGCGCCATGCGCCGGATCGTCCAGGCGCGGGACGCCAAGGTCGCGGCGGCCCTGCGCCCCATGGGCCTCACGGTCGAAGCGTTCCGCATCCTGAAGGTCGGAGTCAGGGCCGGCGCCTGTTCGATCTCGAACGTGGCCCTGCTCGCCAGCGTCGGCCGTCACAGAGCCCTGGCGGAGGTCGACAAACTGCTGGAAGCCGGGCTGATGGAGCGGCGCGCGCGCCCGACCAACCGCCGGGTGATCGAGATTCTGCCCACCGAAGCTGGGCGCCAGGCCGTCCAGGCCGTGGACAGGATCAAGCAGCAGATCGACGAGCGCGTCTTCCAGGGCCTGTCCGACGACGCCCTGCGGCAGGCCCTGCGCAGCATCGAACGCGTCCTGGCGAACCTGGAGGTCGCGCCGGCGCAGATCGCCTCCCAGATCTGGACCAGCGAGTACGGCGCCGCACCCGAAGGCGAGCCGCACTGAACGGTCATGGGGAGGGGTGGCCGGCCCGTAAGGGCCTTGGAGCGGGCGGCGGGAATCGAACCCGCGACATTCAGCTTGGGAAGCTGACGTTCTACCTCTGAACTACGCCCGCGCGCGGCGCCGGGACGAGGCGTCCCGGACCGGGCGGGCAACATAGCCAAACGGCCGGCGGGGGCAAGGCGTGCGTTGACCGCCCGGGCGGGCGGCCGCACGATGCGGGCGAACCGGGAAGCGAGGAGACCCTGAGATGGCGGACGGCGAGATGGCTCCCAAGGCGAAGTTCCACGCCATGACCGAGGGCACGCGCGAGGACTGGATGGCGATCGGGATCGCCGGCCAGGGCTACCGCCAGGAGCTGCCCGACCGCCTGCTGGCGCATCTTCGCATGCTGGAGGCCGACTCCGGCGGCTTCGCGGTGACCCGGCTCGAGCACTCGCTGCAGACCGCCACGCGGGCCCACCGTGACGGGCGCGACGAGGAGTACGTGGTCTGCGCCCTGATGCACGACATCGGCGACATCCTGGGCCCGTCGAACCACGCCGAGATCGGCGCGGTGATCATGAAGCCCTACGTCTCCGAGGCGAACCACTGGATGATGGACAAGCACGGCATCTTCCAGGGCTACTACTTCTTCCACCACCTGGGCCTGGACCGCGACATGCGCGAGCAGTTCCGCGGCCATCCGCACTTCGAGCACTGCGCCCAGTTCTGCCACCTGTACGACCAGAACAGCTTCGACCCGGACTACCGGTCGATGTCGCTGGACGACTTCGAGCCGATGCTGCGCCGGGTCGTGGCCGCGCCGAAGCAGTCGATCTACCGCCGCGCGGCGGAGTAGCCGCGGGCGGCCGACATCACGGCTCCAGGACCTTGAAGCGGAACAGGAGGCCGCCGATCACGGCGCCGGCGGCCGGGGCGACGAAGAACAGCCACAGCTGCTGGATCGCCTTGCCGCCGACCAGGACAGCCGGGCCGAAGCTGCGGGCGGGGTTCACCGAGACGCCGGTGACCTGGATGCCGACGATGTGGATCACCGCCAGGGTGATGCCGATGGCGAGGCCCGCGAACGCCGGCGCCGCCTTGGGCCCGGTCGAGCCCAGGATGACCAGGGTGAAGAGCGCCGTCATCACCACCTCGAACGTGGCCGCCGCGGCCAGAGGATAGCCGCCGAGATAGCCTTCGCCCCAGCCGTTCTGGCCAAGGCCATGGGCCACGCCGCCGGCGATGACCATGAGGATGGCCGCGCCGACAAGGGCGCCGGCGAACTGGGCGATCCAGTAGCGAACCATGTCCATCAGCCCCATGCGGCCGGCGACGAACACGGCGAGGCTGACGGCCGGGTTCACGTGGCAGCCTGACACCGGGCCGATGCCGTAGGCCATGGCGACGATGGCGAAGCCGAAGGCCAGGGCTATGCCCAGCTGGCCGACGTGGTCGCCGCCGAGCACGGCCGCGCCGCAGCCGAACAGCACCAGGACCAGGGTCCCCACGAACTCCGCGAGCATCTTCTTCATGACGCGCACCCTCCCCAGGGTTGATGAGTCGGTTTTCCGACACTCCAGGGAGGCTACGCCCCACAACGCAGGTTGGCGAGCAAGCGGTCTGCTAGAGCCTTCCCCGGTCAGGTCGGATCGACCTGACCGCGACAAGAAGGCTCGATTCCCAGAGTTTGAGCGCCTCCTGATCGCCAAACCGGTTCCCACTTTGGCGGGAGGCGCTCTAGCGCCAGGGCAGGAAGTGCTTGGAAAGCTTGAGCCCCTGGCGCTGGTAGTGAGAGCCGCTGTCGCCGTAGAGGCGCGTCGGGCGGGCGGTGAGGGGCTCGAACACCAGGCGCGCGACGGTCTGGCCGTCCTCCAGCAGGAACGGCGTCTCGTGGCTGCGCACCTCGAGCACGCCGCGGGCGCCCAGGCTGTCGGTCTCGGGCGCGCCGAAGCCCGGGTCGAAGAAGCCGGCGTAGTGGACGCGGAACTCGCCCACCGAAGGGTCGATCGGCGTCATCTCGGCCGCCTCCAGCACCGGGATCTCGATGCGGTCCTTGGAGGCCAGGATGTAGAACTCGCCGGGGTCGAGCAGCAGCTCGCCGTGGCGCGGCTCCAGCGGCTCCCAGAAGTCGCGCGGGTCGTGGCCGTCCTCGTGGTCGAGGTCGACGACGCCGGCATGGCGGCGGGCGCGGAAGCCGGCCAGGCCCTGCGTCAGGTCGACGCCGACGCTCTTGACCGATAGCAAGCTGGGCGCGCCGCGCTTCAGGCGCAGCTGGTTCAGGCGCGTGCCGGTGCGCACCAGGACCGAGAAGGTCTGCGGCGCGATCTCCAGGAACATCGGCCCCGAATAGCCTTCTCGGACGTCGTCGAAGGCCGGCTGGCGGTCGGTGAGCAGGCGCACGAACACGTCGACGCGGCCGGTGGAGCTCTTCGGATTGGCCCGCGCCGAGACGCCCGGCGGCAGGGCCAGGGTCTCCTGCAGCTCGGCGATGTAGACGCAGCCGCGCTCGAGCACCGCGCCGGCGGTGAGGTCGAGCTCGTGCATGGCGACATCCACGAGGCGCTCGGCCACGGTCTTGCCGGCGCGCGGCAGGAACGAGGCGCGCACGCGCCAGACGCGCGCGCCCAGGCGCAGGTCGAGGCTGGCCGGCTGGACCTGGTCCTCCTCGAACGCGGCGGGGGCCAGGATCGCGCCGTCGCGGATGAGGTCCTCGATCGACTGGCAGGGCAGGATGCCCGGAACGCTGTCTACGGTGGTGTCTGAGGCGGTCTCGCTCATCGGACGAAGCAGCCTTAGCCAACCAGCGCAGGAAGGCAATCCCTGCGTGGTCTTGACCGGGCGCCCCCCGGCGCCTTCTATGCCCGCCCTTTCAGTAGCCCGTTTCTCGCAGGGAGGCCGACGTGGCCGAAGATCCGAACGCCTGGGATGACGCAACCCGCGCCGTGAGGGGCGGGATCATGCGCTCGCCCTTCGGCGAGACGTCCGAGGCCCTCTACCTGACCCAGAGCTTCGTCTACGAGACCGCCGAGGCCGCCGACGACCGCTTCGCCGGGCGCGACGACGGCTACATCTACAGCCGCTACGGCAATCCGACGGTGAAGATGTTCGAGGACCGGCTGGCCCTCATCGAAGGCGCCGAATACTGCCGCGCCACGGCCTCGGGCATGGCGGCGGTGCACCTGGCGCTGAGCGGCCTCTTGCGCGCCGGCGACCACGTGGTGGCCGGCAAGGCGCTGTTCGGCTCGTGCCGCTGGATCCTGAACAACTGGGCGCCGCGCTTCGGCATCGAGGCGACGTTCGTCGACGCCCCCGACACCGCCGCCTGGCGCGCGGCGGTGCGGCCGAACACCAAGGTCTTCTTCCTGGAGAGCCCGGCCAACCCGCTGCTCGAGATCTGCGACATCGCCGCCATCGCCGCCATCGCCCGCGAGGCCGGCGCGAAGGTGGTGGTCGACAACGTCTTCGCCACGCCGATCTTCCAGAAGCCGCTGAAGCTGGGCGCCGACGTGGTCGTCTATTCGGCCACCAAGCACATCGACGGCCAGGGCCGGGTGATGGGCGGGGCGGTTCTGGGCCAGCATCAGCTGCTGGAGGAGGCCTACCGCGACTTCATCCGCCACACCGGTCCGGCGATGAGCCCGTTCAACGCCTGGGTGCTGCTGAAGGGCCTGGAGACGCTGGACCTGCGCGTGCGCCGCCAGAGCGACACCGCCGCCCATCTCGCCGACCTGATCGCGGCCAGTTCGAAGGTCAAGGCGATCCGCTATCCGGGCCGGCCCGACCATCCGCAGTACGAGATCGCCGCGCGGCAGATGACCGGCGGCGGCAACGCCATGGCCGGCGGCGGCAGCCTGATCGCCTTCGACCTGGGATCCCAGGCAGCGGCGTTCCGGTTCCTCAATGCGCTGGAGCTGGCCGACATCTCCAACAACCTCGGCGACGCCAAGACCATGGCCACCCACCCGACCACCACCACGCACCGGGCGATGACCGAGGAGCAGCGGCTGGAGATCGGCCTGACGCCGGGCTGGGTGCGGGTGTCGGTCGGTCTCGAAGGCCCCGGCGACCTGGCCCGCGACATCGAACGAGCGCTGGCGGCGGCATGACCCGCCTGCCCGCCCGCGCGGTGTATGAGGCGCGCACGCGGGACATCCTCGTGCGGGTGCAGCCGCAGTACCTGCCGGCGCAGAGCGACCCGGCGCAGGAGCAGTACACCTTCGCCTACACGGTGGAGATCGAGAACCACGGGACCGAGACCGCGCAGCTGATCTCGCGCCACTGGATCATCACCGACGGCCACGGCCGCGTGGAGGAGGTAAAGGGGCCCGGCGTGGTCGGCGAGCAGCCGACGCTGAAGCCGCGCGAGGCGTTCCGCTACACCTCCGGCTGCCCGCTGAAGACCCCGACCGGCGAGATGCGCGGCTCCTACCGCATGGTGACCGACGAGGGCGACGTGTTCGACGTCGAGATCCCGGCCTTCTCGCTGCACACCCCGGACGCCGTGAAGCGGATGAACTGAGGGGCGCCCCCACAAAATCCGCTCTCCCTCGCGCAAGCGAGGACCCAGGTGTCTTGTCGGAGAGCGCCCAACCTTCAGAAAAAGCCTGGGCCCTCGCTTTCGCGAGGGAGAGCGGAAATGGGTGGCCCTACGCCACCATTTCCGGCGACAGCGAATAGACCCGCGAGCAGTATTCGCAGGTGACGCGAATGCGGCCGTCGGCCTCGACCATTTCCGAGCGCTCCTCGGGGCCGAACGACTTCAGCACGGTGACGATGCGCTCCTCGGAGCAGCGGCAGAAGGCGCGCAGCGACTTGGGCTCGAAGACGCGCACGCCGTCCTCGTGGAACAGGCGCCACAGCAGGGTGTTAGCGGCGATGGTCGGATCGACCAGCTCGTCCTCGCCGATCGTCTCGAACAGGGCCTGGGCGGTGATCCAGGCCTCCTCGGTCGGGCCGCGCGCAGCGTCCTCGGCGATGTTCTGGAGGAGCAGGCCGCCGGCCCGCCAGGTCGGCCCCTCGCCGGTGTCGACCTGGGCCACGGCCAGGCGCAGGCGTGTCGGCGTCTGTTCGGACTGGGCGAAGTACTGCTCGGCGCACAGGGCCAGGGTCTCGCCCTCGATGGCGGTGACGCCCTGGTAGCGGTCCATGTCCGGGCCCTGGTCGATGGTCATGATGAACACGCCCTGGCCCAGCAGCGAGCGGGCGCCCGGCCGCGCGAAGCCCTTCGAGGCCTCGGCCACCCGCGCCTCGTCGTAGCGGCAGTAGCCGCGCAGCGAGCCTTCGGTGTCGTAGTCGACGACGAAGAAGCTCACCGGACCGTCGCCCTGGGCCTGGACGATCAGGCGGCCCTCGAACTTCAGCGAGGCCCCGACCACGGCGGCCAGCGCGCAGGCCTCGCCCAGCAGGTCGGCCACCGGCTCGGGATAGGCGTGGCGGGTCAGGATTTCGTCGACGGCCGCGCCGAGGCGCACGATGCGGCCGCGGACGGGCTGTTGCTCGATCTGGAACGGAGCGACCAGATCGTCGGCGGGGAGGCTGGAGAGTGGCACGCGCGCCATATAGGGCCTCAGCCGCGGAAATGCATTCCCTCCCCCGCGTGGGGAGGTGTGACGCCAGCCGGTCAGCGTGCTGGAAGCGTCGTACTTCCCCACCCTGCTCGCTGGCGCGAGCTGTCCCTCCCCACAGAGGGGGAGGGAGAAATCAGGGACACACCCCGCCGAAGCACCAGGCCAGGATCGATTTCTGCACGTGGGTGCGGTTTTCGGCCTCGTCCCAGACCAGCGACTGCGGGCCGTCGAGCACGGCGTCCGTCACTTCCTCGCCGCGGTGGGCGGGCAGGCAGTGCAGGAACACCGCCTTGCCGTCGGCCCCGGCCATCAGGCGCTCGTCGACCTGGTAGGGCTCCAGGGCCTCCAGGCGCTCGTCGTGGTCGGTGTCGCCCATAGATACCCAGGTGTCGGCCACGACGCAGTCGGCCCCGGCCACGGCCGCGCGCGGATCGTCGGTGACCTCGACGCGGCCCTGCTCCTGGGCCGCGCGGGCCAGGTCGCGCAGGTCCGGGTGGTACTTGGGCGGACAGCCGATCACCAGCTTGAAGCCGAACTTGGCCGTCGCGTGGATGAAGCTGGCGCAGACGTTGTTGCCGTCCCCCACCCAGGCGATGGTCTTGCCGGCCACCGGCCCGCGGTGCTCCTCGAAGGTCATCAGGTCGGCCAGGATCTGGCACGGGTGCGAGCGGTCGGTCAGGCCGTTGATCACCGGCACGCTCGAAGCCAGGGCGAAGCGCTCGACGTCCTCGTGGTTGTCGGCCCGGATCATCACCGCATCGACCATGCGCGACATCACGCGGGCGGTGTCCTCGATGGTCTCGCCGCGCCCGAGCTGCAGCTCCGAGGCCGAGGAGATGATCACCGAACCGCCGAGCTGGCGCATGGCCGCGTCGAACGACAGGCGCGTGCGCGTCGAGTTCTTCTGGAAGATCATCGCCAGGGTGCGGCCGTCGGCCGGACGATCGGTGTCGGGCCGGCCCTGCGGCCAGCCCTTCCGCGCCCCCTTTCGCGCCTTGGCGTCCTCGAGGATGGCTCTCAGCGTGGCGGCGTCGAGCCGCCACAGGTCCAGGAAGTGCCGGGGGCTCATCCTAGGCCGCGGCCTTCTTCCGCACGGCCTCGCAGGTGCGCTCGAGCTTCTGCACCGCCTCGCGCGCCTCGTCCGCCGTCATCAGCAGCGAGGGCAACAGGCGCACGCAGTTGTCGCCGCCGCCGGCGATCAGCAGGTGCTCGTCGCGGGCCAGAGCCATGAAGTCGCGGTTGTTGGGGATCAGCTTGACGCCGATCAGCAGGCCCTTGCCGCGGATGTCGGCGATGACGTCCGGGAAGCGGTCCTGCAGGCCCTTCAGCGCCTGGGTGAAGTAGCCGGAGATCGTGCGCACGTTCTGAAGCGTCTCGGGCTTGTTCAGCTCCTCGAACGCGGCCAGGCCCACGGCCATGGCCAGCGGATTGCCGCCGTAGGTCGAGCCGTGCGAGCCGACGGTCATGCCCTTGGCCGCCTCGGCGGTGGCCAGGCACGCCCCGACCGGGAAGCCGTCGCCCAGCGCCTTGGCGACGCACATGATGTCCGGCGCCGCGCCCTCGGCCCACTCGTGGGCGAAGAGCTTGCCGGTGCGGCCGAGGCCGCACTGGATCTCGTCGTAGATCACCAGGACGCCGTGCTCGGTGCAAAGCTCGCGCAGCGCCTTCAGGTCGGCCTCCGGCAGGGCGCGGGCGCCGCCCTCGCCCTGGACGGGCTCGATGATGATGGCGCAGGTCTTGTCCGTGATGGCGGCCTTGAGGGCCTCCATGTCGCCGAACGGCAGGGTGCGGTAGCCGGGCAGCGCCGGGCCGAAGCCCTCGACATAGGCCGGGTTGCCGGCGGCGTAGACGGCCGCGTAGCTGCGCCCGTGGAAGGCGCCTTCGAAGCCGATGATCTCGATCCGGTCCGGCTGGCCGTTGGCCCAGTGGTACTTGCGCGCGGTCTTCAGCGCGCACTCCACCGCCTCGGTGCCGGAGTTGGTGAAGAACACCACGTCGGCGAAGGTCGCGTCGGTAAGCTTCTTCGCCAGGGCCTCCTGGCCCGGGATGCGGAAGATGTTGGACACGTGCCAGAGCTTCTCGGCCTGGTCCTTCAGCGCCTGGACGAGCTTGGGATGGGCGTGGCCGAGGCCGGTGGTGGCGATGCCGGCCAGGCAGTCCAGGTACTCTTCGCCTTCCGCGGTGTAGAGGCGCACGCCTCGGCCGCGCTCGAACGCCAGCGGGGCGCGGTTGTAGACGCCCAGGATGTGGTCGTTCGGAACGGTCGGCGAGGTGGTTTGCGCCATGTCTAGGGCCTCCCAGAAGCGCGAAAATCCCCGCGCCGAGGGCGCAGGGACGGGAAGCGTGGCGTTTTCGTCTCAAGGGGGGCCGCTGTCAATCGCGGCGATGTGACAGTTTCCTTGAATTTGTACGGATCGTTGTACATATTCTGCACATGCCCGCGGAGAAGCCCTTGGACGTCCTTTCCTATTCCGACACGCGCGCGAACCTGAAGGCCGTGATGGACAAGGTCGTGGACGACCGGACCCCGGTGGTGATCACGCGCCAGAAGGCCGAGGCGGTGGTGATGGTCTCGCTGGCCGACTGGACGGCCATGGAGGAGACCTTGCATCTCCTGACGAGCCCGGCCAACGCCGCGCGCCTGAAGGCGGCGATGGACCAGCTCGACGCCGGCGCCGGAACCGAGCGCGACCTCATCCGGCCGTGAAGCTGGTCTTCGCCGACCAGGCCTGGGAGGACTACCTCCACTGGCAGACGCAGGACGCAAACGTGCTGGAACGGCTGAACGCCCTGATCGAGGAATGCCGGCGTCATCCCTTCACCGGGACCGGCAAGCCCGAGCCGCTGAAGGGCGATCTCCGCGGCTGGTGGTCTCGCCGGATCACGCTGGAGGACCGGCTCGTCTACCGGGTCGTGGGAACCGGCGACGACCAGGCCCTGCAGATCGCCCAGTGCCGCTATCACTACTGAGCGTCAGGCGGGCTCGAACAGCTCGACGACGTTGCCGGAGGGGTCCTCGACCAGAATCTGGCGCCCGCCCGGACCGGTGACGATCGCGTTGCGGAACGTCGCACCGTCGGCGGTGAGCCGGCCGACGAGCCCCTCGATGTCGTCGGTCTCGATGACGAAGCGGTTCCAGCCGCCGGGCTCGGGCCGGCGCCCGTCCGGCATCGCCCGCGCCGCCGAGGCGTTCGGCCCAGCGAGCCAGAGGGTCAGGCCGTCCTTCTCCAGGATGGCCATGTTGGGCCCGAACTGCTGGCGGACCGCGAAGCCGAGCTGGCCGGCGTAGAAGGCGACCGCCTCGCCCACGTCGTTCACCAGGTAGCGGACGGTGGGCATGGGCGCCTCCTTAGTGCATCGCTGCTTTCGCGAGGCGCAGGATCGAACGCGTGCTCCAGACAGCGGCGGTCACGGATACGGCGGCCATGGCAGCAAATAGGGCCAGACCGATCCAGTCCGTGTCCTCCTTGCCGCCGCCTCCCGTGAGCATCGAAGCCAGCAGGGGCGTGAATGCGAGCATCGCGGCCACCGCCATCCAGGACGCTGCGCAGACGATCGCGACGACTGCCTGGCGGAGCATCGCGCGCCCTCAGGTCTTCAGCTTGTAGCCGGTGGCGAACATGCGCCAGCAGAGGACGGTCAGGACGACGACCAGCGCCGCGGTCATCGTCGCGCCGACGGCGACCGAGCCGTCCTCGACGCCGATGAAGCCGTAGCGGAAGCCGTCGATCAGGTAGAAGAACGGGTTGAAGTGGCTGATGCTCCGGAACGGCTCGGGCAGGCCCTCGACCAGGTAGAAGGTGCCCGACAGGAACGTCATCGGCATGATCACGAAGTTGGTCACCGCGGCGATGTGGTCGAACTTCTCGCTCCAGATCGCCGCGACGATGCCCAGCAGGCCCATCACCAGCGAGGCGCCGAAGCCGAAGTAGAGCACCGCCCACGGGTGGACCATGCGGATCGGCGCGAACGGCAGGACGGCGACGGCGGCGATGGCGCCGACCAGGATGCCGCGGGTCGCGGCGCCCAGGGCGAAGCCGGCCACCTGCTCGGTCGGCGACAGCGGCGGCATCAGGAAGTCGCCGATCAGCCCGTTGAACTTGGCCTGCAGCAGCGACGACGACGAGTTCGAGAAGGCGTTGTTCAGGATCTGCATCATGATCAGGCCCGGCGCGATGAACGTCCCGAAGGCGACGCCCTCGACCATGCGCCGGTTCGGCCCGACCGCGACCACGAACACCATCATGTAGAGCAGGGCCGTGACCACCGGCGCGGTCAGGGTCTGCATCCCCACCTTCCAGAATCGCCGAACCTCGCGGAAGTAGAGGGTGCGCAGGCCCTCCCAGTTGGCGCCTCGGTAGTGACGGGGCTGAGGCGGGACGACGGCGACGGCGGGCATGTCCTTCATGGCCGCTCATGTGCCCCCGAGCGTGGCGGCGCGCAAGGCGGACCCGGTCCGATTCAACATATTGATCCTGTGGACAGAACCGAAGGCGCCTATTGTGTCTCTTAACGGTTTGTGCACGATATCTGGTAGGCCGCCGGACACGGCGACCCTCGGGGACACAAGATGTGGGCCCGCGCGTTTATGGGGAACGCGATGGCCTCGCTTGAACAGGGGTTGGAGGGTTTGGTCATGGGTTGGACCGACGAACGCGTCGAAACGTTGAAGAAGCTCTGGCTCGACGGCCTCTCGGCCAGCCAGATCGCCAAGCACCTGGGCGGGGTCACCCGCAACGCCGTGATCGGCAAGGTGCACCGCCTGGGCCTGTCCGGACGCGCCGCGCCCTCGCAGCCGACCCGGCCGGTGTTCAAGGCGCCCCGTCCGGCGCGTCCGGTGGTGACGGCCCAGCCGAGCGCCCGCCGCGCGGCCGAGCCCGTGGTGGCCGCCGCGCCGGTCCCGCGCCCGCCGGTCTACGTCGAGGAGCCCGGCACCGCGACGGTGCTGACGCTCGGCGCGCACATGTGCAAGTGGCCGATCGGCGATCCGTCCACCGACAACTTCACCTTCTGCGGCCGCCGCGCCTCGGAAGGCCCTTACTGCGTCGAGCACGCCCGCGTCGCCTACCAGCCGCAGCAGACCGGCAAGAAGAAGACCTCCGCCAACGAACTGGCGCGCAGCCTGCGCCGGTACATCTGACGCACCGGGGACATGATCCGTGCCGCAGGCACGGTTCGTGTCCCCTCGTCGCGCCGCCGTCTAGCTGGAGGGGACACGTTCCTGGCGGAACATGTCCCCGGCCCGAACGCCTCCCCATGAGCGAAAGGGAGGACTACGCTGCCTTTCCCATGACCGATGTGGCGACCGATTCGACCGAAGCCTCGAACGCGCAGGCCTATTCCGTCTCGGAGCTGGCGTTCGCGCTGAAGCGGACGATCGAGGACGCCTACGGCTTCGTGCGCGTGCGCGGGGAGCTGTCGAAGGTCACCTTCCACTCCAACGGCCACGTCTACCTCGACATCAAGGACGAGCGGGCCTCGATCGCCGGCGTGATCTGGAAGGGGACGGTGCGCTCGCTGGCGATCCGGCCGCAGACCGGGCTGGAGGTGATCGTCACCGGACGCCTCACCACCTATCCGGGGCGCTCGCAGTACCAGCTTGTCATCGAGACCATGGCCCCGGCCGGGGTCGGCGCCTTGCTCGCCCAGCTGGAGAAGCTGAAGGCCAAGCTCGCCGCCGAGGGCCTCTTCGCCCCCGAGCGCAAGACGCCCCTGCCCTCGATGCCGGCGGTGGTGGGCGTCATCACCAGCCCGACCGGGGCCGTGATCCGCGACATCCTGCACCGCATCCGCGACCGCTGGCCGTGCCGGGTGATCGTCTGGCCGGTAGTGGTCCAGGGCGACCAGGCCGCGCACCAGGTGCGCACGGCGATCGAGGGCTTCTCGAACCTCGCGCCCGGCGGGCCGGTCCCCCGCCCCGACGTGGTCATCGTCGCGCGCGGCGGGGGATCGGTGGAGGACCTGTGGCCGTTCAACGACGAGGCCCTGGCGCGCGCGGCGGCGGCCAGCCGCATCCCGCTGATCTCGGCCGTCGGGCACGAGACCGACACCACCCTGATCGACTTCGTCTCCGACCGGCGCGCGCCGACGCCGACCGCGGCGGCCGAGCTGGCGACGCCGGTGTTCATGGACCTGGCGGCCGCGGTCGCCGACTACGGGCGGCGCCTGACCCAGTGCGGCGGCCACGTCGTCGAGGTGCGGCGCACGCGCCTCGCGGCCGCGGCCCGCGGCCTGCCGCGGCCCACCGACCTGCTGGCCATCGCCACCCAGCGCCTGGACATCGCCTCGGGCCGCCTGGGCGCGGCCCTGCAGCGCAACGTCTCGGCGCACGCGCGCGACCACGCCGCGGTGGCCGGGCGGCTGCGCCCCGGCCTGCTGCAGCGCCCGATCCAGGTCGGGCAGGACCGGCTCGCCGGCCTCGGCCAGCGCCTGGAGCCCGGCGTCCGCCGCGGCCTGGAGCGCGCCGCCGAGCGCCTGGACGCCCTCGACAAGCTGCGGCAGTCGCTGAACCCGGACGGACCGCTGAAGCGCGGCTTCGCGCGGGTGCACCATGCGGACGGGCGCCTCGTGCGCAGCGCCCTGTCGCTGGATCCGGGCGAGCTAGTGACGATGAAGTTCGCCGACGGCGACAAGGCCGCGATCGTCGATCCGGCCGCCGCGCCCGTCGCGCGCCCGGCGCCGCTGAAGCCCGCCCGCGCCGCCAGACCCCCGTCACGGGAGCCCGAACAGGGCGACCTCTTCTAGCGGAAACGCCCCGAAGGGCGTACACAGGCCCCGATGAACGCACACGACCGCGACCTGACCGGCAAGGCCAACGACATCGCCGTCGTGCACTACGGCGACGGCGAGATCGCCGTGCTCAAGCCCGGCCGCTTCGTGATCTGCGCCGTCTCGGGCAAGCGCATCCCGCTGGAAGCCCTGCGCTACTGGAACCCGACCCTGCAGGAAGCCTACGCCGGCCCCACCGAGGCCCTCGCCCGGTGGAAGGAACTGAACGGGCGCAGCTAAGCCCTCGCTCAATACCCCTGGTCGGCGAGCTCCTTGTACGCCTCCGGCGGCCAGCGGCGGTGGACCCAGAACCATTCGGTGGGCTGCTCGCGCACGCGGGCCTCGATGAAGGCGTTGATGGACCGCACGCCGGCCTCCATGTCGGCGGCGCGGTCGCCGGTGCTGGCGATCGGGATCGGCTCGTGCACCATGACGCGGAAGCGCGCGCCCCTCAGGCGCGTCACCGACATCGGCTGCAGGTCGGCGCCGAAGCGCAAGGCCAGGCGCACCGCCGCCGGCAGGGTGTGCACCGTGCGGCCAAAGAACGGGGCGGCGACGCCGCCGTCGTACTTCTGGTCGTTCATCATCGCCACCGAGACGCCCCGGGAGAGGGCCTCGAGCAGCTCGCGCGCGCCGTCGCCGCCCTTGGGCGCGAACAGCTTGACGCCATAGCGCCGGCGGCTCGCCTTGATGCGCTCGTCGACATAGGGGTTGTTGGCCGCCCGATAGGTGATCTCGCAGTCGATCCCGGCCGCCAGGATCACCGCCGGCATGATCTCCCAGTTCGAGAAGTGCCCCGAAATGAACACCGCCGGTCGGCCGCTGGCGGCGATCGCGGCCAGACGCTCGGCGTGGACGACCTCGACGCGGCCGCTGGCCGGAGTCAGCCGGTCCATGATCGGCAGTTCGGTGAAGACGCGTCCCACATTGCCCCACTGCGCCTTCAGCAGCCGCGCGCGCTCGTCGTCGGCGAGATCGGGGAAGGCCAGACGCAGGTTGCGCGCGGCGGTGCGGTTGGCGCCGGTCAGCGGCCCCACGGCGCGACCGATGGCCGCGCCGAGGCCGGAGGCCCAGTCTGCCGGCAGGGCCCGGATCAGGGCCGTGAACAGGTCGAAGCCGAAGGCCTCCAGCCGCCACGTCAGGTCCTGGGCGCGGCCCGCGCGCATCTTCGCCATGCCCTCCATTAGGCCGCGCCCCGCGGCCGGCGCAACGCAGGCCTTGGGCTCTGCGGGCACGCCGCTTGCCGATTGAACGGCCAGACGTGCCGTTTCGGCACAAGCGGGCAGGTTCAGGAGCGCGACGTTCACCATGGCCGACGACATCGACCTTCACCTCGGCAAGCGCCTTCGCCGCCGTCGCCGCCTGCTGGGCCTGACCCAGCAGCAGCTGGCCGGCGCCAGCGGCGGGCGCTTCCAGCAGATCCAGAAGTACGAGTGCGGCGCCAACCGCATCTCGGCCGCGCGCCTTTGGCAGCTGGCCGAGGCGCTGGAGGTGCCGGTGGGCTACTTCTTCGACGGCCTCTCCGGAGCTGCGGCGCAGGGCGCCGGCCAGCGGATGCGCGAGCGCGAGCCGGCCGGCAACGTCGCCGGGCCGGCGGAGCTCGCCGCGCGCAAGGAGACGCTGGACCTCATCCGCGCCTACTACCAGCTCGGCGAGCGTCCGCGCCGCCGGCTGCTGGACCTGGCCAAGAGCCTGAACGGGGAACCGGACGCGGCCTGACGCGCGCTTTTCCAAAGGCGCAGCGCAAGGACCGCGGCCGCCCGCCGTTTCAGGACGGCCTCTCCGTTCCCTGCTGGGGGGCAGAGCGGAGAGACTTTCGCATCGCCGCGAAAGTGGGCGGCTTTTCCCCGGGCGGCGGAACGCCTAACTGAGCAGCCATGCTTGCCCAAGACCGCCTCGAGGCGCTGGACGCCTTCCTCGTCGACCTGAACCGCGCCTCGGCCGAGGTGATCCTGCCCCTGTTCCGCGCCGACCACGGCCTGGAGGACAAGGGACCGGAGGGCGCGTTCGATCCCGTCACCGCCGCCGACAAGGGCGCCGAGGCGGCGATCCGCAAGCTGGTCGCCGAACGCTTTCCCGAACACGGGGTCGTCGGCGAGGAGTACGGCGAGGACCGCCCCGACGCCGAGTTCGTCTGGGTGCTGGACCCGATCGACGGCACCCGGGCCTTCATCGCCGGCCTGCCGGTGTGGACCACCCTGATCGGGCTGAAGCACGAAGGCGAGCCGGTGCTGGGCTCCATCGGCCAGCCGTACCTCGACGAGATCTACATCGGCCACCGCGGCGGCTCGCGCCTGATGGCGCGCGGGCAGAGCCGGCCGCTCAACGTGCGCAAGGGCGTGCCGCTGACCAAGGGCATCATCGCCACTACCGACCCGCACGCCTGCTTCAACGGCGCGGAACAGGGCGCCTGGCGCCAGGTGCGCGCCGCCGCGCGCCTGGCCCGCACGGGCTGCGACGCCTACGCCTACGCCCAGGTCGCCGACGGGCGCATCGACCTGGTGGTCGAGTCCGGCCTGAAGTCCTGGGACATCGAGGCCGCCGTGCCGGTGATCGAGGGCGCGGGCGGGATCGTCACCGACTGGACCGGCAAGCGGCTAGGCAGGCAGGGCGGCCAGGTGGCGATCGCGGGCGATCCGGCGCTACTGGACGAGGCCCTGGTCGCCCTCAGGCGGGCTGCATCGCCGGACTGACCGCCTCGGCGAGGGCGTCGAACTCGGTCCAGACGCGGGCGCGCACGTCGTCCGTCTCCTGGAAGAGTTCGTGGAAGGCGCCCGGGAATTCGACGAATTTCGCGCCCGGCACGCGGGCCGTGACGCGCCGCTGCATGGCGATGTCGACCAGGCGGTCGTCGCCGGCGCCCAGCACCACCACCGGAATGGCGATGCGGGTCACGCCCGGGCCGGTCTGCAGCACGCCCATGGCCTTGAAGGCGAAGTCCAGCCAGCCCCACGTCGGGCCGCCGAGCGCCAGGTCCGGGCAGGCGTCGACCTGGGCGCGGTTGCGCGCATAGCGGGCCGGGTCGTGGGTGAGGACGTTGTCCTTGAACTCCGACCAGATCGGGCTGGAGCGGCCCTGCACCTGGCCGACGCCGCCGCCGAAGCCGGTGAAGAGCGAGGCCAGGGCCTTGCCCACCGGCAGCGGGATGCCGCCGGTCAGGAGGCCCAGCATCGGCGCGGAGAGGAAGGCGGCGGAAAAGCGCGTCTCCCCCTCGGCCAGGGCCAGCAGGGTCAGGCACCCGCCCATGGAATGGCCGACGGCGATCCAGGGCCTGGGCAGGCGCGCCTCGTACGCATCGAGGAGCGCGCGGTAGTCGTCGAGGAAGGTCTGGTAGCCGGCCGCGTGCCCCTTCAGGCGGTCGGGCAGCAGGCGCTCGGAGAGCCCCTGGCCGCGCCAGTCGTGGGCCAGGACCCAGAAGCCGCGGGCGCTGAGCTCGCCGATCGTCTCGAAGTATTTCTCGATCGGCTCGGTCCGGCCGCCGCTGAGGACGACGGAACCCCGGATCGGCGCGCCGGCCGCCGGCGCAAAGAGCGCGGCGCGCAGGCGCGCGCCCCCGGCGCCGGCGATCCAGGCGGGCTCGGCGCCGGCCGGAACCGGCGCCTCGGGAATCCCGACCAGGGGCGGCTGGGCCGTCGTCACCGCATCTTCGAGAACAGGGCCTGCATCTTGCCCTGCAGGCCCATGGCCACGCCCATGTCGGAAAGCTGCAGGCGACCGCTCATCACCGCGGTCATCGGGTCGAGCTTGCCTTCGCCCATGGCCACGAGGTCGTCGAGGGCGATGGTCATGGTCAGGTCGGCCGGCTTGTCCTCGTTCGAGACCTCGCCGCCGTTGATGTAGACGACGCCGTCGCCCTTCAGGTTGAACTTCAGGCTCTTGCCGAGGCCGGAGTCGCTGCCGACGGCGGTCTTGACTCGATCGGTGAGCTCTTGAAGCGTGGCCAGGTGTCGATGGTCTCCTTGAGTGGCCGAATTTGGCTGGCCAAGCCCCTAGACCGGGGCGGGGCCGAAGGCAAGTGAACACCGTTCAGACCGTTACGCGCAAGGGGTTGCGCGCGTCGGGACGCCCCACTTGAAAGCGCCGGAAGGGCGCCTAACTGAAGGCTCGAAGGCGCTGGTCATCCGGGCCTTCCGGATCATCGCGAGGCCTGATGGCTCGCGGCCGGTCCGCACATCAGTTGCAACCTTGCTTATCGAAGAAGGATGTAGACATGCGCACGATCGACTTCTCGCCGCTGTATCGTTCCGTGGTCGGGTTCGACCGCCTCGCCGACCTGCTGGATTCGGCGACCAACGAAGCGGCCACCGGCTACCCGCCCTACAACATCGAACGCACCGGCGATAACGCCTACCGCATCGAGATCGCGGTGGCGGGCTTCAAGCCGGAAGACCTGACCATCGAGGTCAAGGAGAACCTCCTGACCGTCCAGGGGCGCAAGGTCGCCAACGACGACGCCCGCCGGTTCCTGCACCGCGGCCTCGCCGAGCGCAACTTCGAGCGCCGCTTCCAGCTGGCCGACTACGTGGTCGTCACCGACGCCGGCCTCGCCGACGGCCTGCTCTCGATCTCGCTGAAGCGCGAGCTTCCGGAGGCGCTGAAGCCCCGCAAGATCGAGATCAAGGCGGGCGCGGCCCCGACCCTGATCGAGGCCGAAAAGGCCGCGTAACCCACGCGGACCTCGTCGAAACGCTGAAGGGCGGCGCTTCCGGGCGCCGCCCTTTGTCGTTCAGAGCTCGACGCCGAGGTCGAGGCCGGTGACGGCGCTCAGGTCGGCGTTGCGCAAGGTCGCCCCGGTCATCCGCGCGCCGGAGAAGTCGGCGCCGCAGAGGTCCGCCCCGTCCAGGTTGGCGCCGGAGAAGTCGGCCGCCTGGGCCAGGGCGTAGCGCATGCGCACGTTGGCGAGCCCCGCGGGAGTCGACCGCCCGGGCCCCAGCGGCAGGGCCGAGATCTGGGCCCCGCGCACGTCGGCCTTGTTGAGGTTGGCCGCGGCGAGCTTGGCGCCGCGCAGGTCGCAGCCCTTGAGGCTGGCGCCGCGCAGGTCGCAGCCGTCGAGGTTCGCGCCCTGCAGCTGGGCGCCGGTAAGGTCGAGACCGACGAGGCAGGCGCCCTTCAGCGACACCAGGGTCAGGCGAAGGCCCTTCATCTGGTCGCCGACCGGCCGCATGTCCTCGCCATCCAGCCGCGCCGGGGCGCCGGTCTTGCCGCCGCTGTCGATCCAGCTCTGGTGCGCCTTGAGCGCGCCGATCAGCTCGGGGGCGCGCGCCATGGCCTCCTGGCTGGGCGCGGCCAGGCAGCCGTTGAGCCTGGCCCCGTGCGTGCGCGCCGCCCCGAGCGCGACGCCGGTGACTATGGCGCCGTCGAGGTTGGCGTTCTCCAGGTTGGCCCCGCCGACGTCGGCCCCTTCCAGGATCGCGCCCGAGAGATTGGCGTCCTTGAGGTTGGCGCCGGAGAGGTTGGCGCCGCGCAGGGAGCAGTCGGTGAAGTCGGTGGCGAAGGCGCTGGCCCCCGACATCTGGGCCCCCTCGAGGCTGGCCCCGGCGAAGATGGCGTCGTCCATCTGGCCGTTGCGCCGCTCGTGGCGCATGGAATCGAGGCCCTTGCTGGGATGCGGCAGGCTGACCTGGCCCTCGCGGAAGTCGGCCTGCTTGAGGTTGGCGTTGGTCAGGTTCGCGCCCTTCAGGCACACACCGCGCAGGTCGGCGCGGCCGAGGTTGGCCTGGCGCAGGTCCGCCTTGCGCATGTCGCAGCCGAACAGGGTGGCGCGCTCGAGCTTGGTCCCGATCAGCTTGGCGCCGTCGAAGATCGAAGCGGAGAAGTCGGCGTCGGACAGGTCCCGCCCCGACAGGTTCAGGCCCGACATGTCGACGAAGCGCAGCGACGCGCGCTTGCCGCCTGGACGGCCCTGGATGAAGCGTTCGTGCGCTTCGATCATCAGGTCGAGTTCGGCCTGGCTCAACCGTCTGCGGCCGGCGAAGGCCCGGGCGGGATTCATGTTGCGGCGCCTTCAGTGCGCGGTGTCATGCGGACGCACCCTAGGCCGCTTCGGTTAAGGATAACGGCACAGATAACGTCATTACCCAAAATGATCAGATGATATCGTCCAGCCCGCGCACGCCCGTTCGCCGGGCGCCGGTCAGGTTGACGCCCTTCAGCAGCGCGCCGGTGAAGTTGGCCCTGGACAGGTCCGCCTCCACCAGCACCGCCTGGCGCAGGTCGGCCCGGGCGAAGTCGGTGTTCTTGAGCAAGCTGCGCGTCAGGTCCGACGACAGGGTTCGGTTCGGCGCGATGACGAGGGGGCCCAGCTGGGCGTCCCGCAGATCCGAGCCCGACAGCTTGGCGCCGATCAGCCGCGCCCCGCGAAGGTCGGCGCGGCGCAGGTTGCAGGCCCGAAGGTCCGCCCCCTCCAGGTGCGCGCCCTGCAGCTGCACGCCGGTCATGTCGAGGCCGTAGAAGGTCGCGCCCTTGGCCGAGAGGGCGGTGAGGTTGAAGCCTACGACCGACTTCAGGCCCCGCAGGTCCGCGTTGTCGAACACCGAAGGCGCGCCCTCGCGCCCGCCGGTCTCGCACCA
>DASZQQ010000056.1:0-18399 GCA_035549595.1 Caulobacteraceae bacterium | reverse complement strand
CCGATGGACGTGTTCCACGAGGACCAGGCCCAGTGCCGCGACTACGCCGACAACGTGGTCGCCGGCGACGACCGCTCCGGCGGCGACGTGATCGCCGGCGCGGTGGTGGGGGCCACGCTGGGCGCCCTCCTGGGATCGGCGGTGAGCCCGCGCCACGGCGCCGCCCCCGGCGCAATCGGCGGGGCGATGGCCGGCGCGGCGGTCGCGGGCGCGGGCGCCTCGCGCGACCGCGAGCGGATGCAGCACGACTACGACGACGCCTACGAGCGCTGCATGTACGCCCACGACGACATCCTGCCGGGCCAGGACGCGGACGACACGGTCATGCCGCCCCCGCCGCCGGGACGCGCGCCGATCGCTCATTGACGATATGATGCAGATATATCTTGTCAGTCTCTAAGGCCTCGGCCTAACCTCCGCGCGAGGGGCCGCCGAGGGAAGAGATGATGGACGACAAGGTCAGGGCGGTGCTGGACGCCTACCACCAGCGCATGGCGGACGAGGAGCGGCGTCTAAGAGCCGGCGACTTCGGACCGGGCGACTGGCGCGACAAGGTGCTGCTGGCGGTCGGACCGGAGACCGGCCAGCTGCTCAACATCCTGGTCCGCAGCCTGAAGGCGCCGCACGTGCTGGAGATCGGCACCTCCTACGGCTACTCCGGCATCTGGCTGGCCGAGGCGGCCAGGGCCGTCGGCGGGCGCGTCACGACCTTGGAGCTGCAGGACTACAAGAGCGCCTACGCCAGGGACATGTCGGCGAAGGCGGGACTCTCGGGCGTGGTCGACTTCCAGGTCGGCGACGCGCTCGCCCTGATCCAGGCCCTGCCGTCGGGGATCGACTTCGTCCTCCTCGACCTCTGGAAGGATCTCTATACCCCCTGCCTCGAGGCCTTCTTCCCCAAGCTGAACCCCGGCGCGATCATCGTCGCCGACAACATGATCCGCCCCGGCGGCGAGGAAGTCGCCCGCTACGGCAAGGCCGTGCGGGCGAAGCCGGGGATCTCGAGCGTCCTGCTGCCGGTGGGTTCGGGGATCGAGATCAGCCGGCTGGAGCCGGCGTAACCTCAGGCCCCCAGCGCCGCGTCCGTCGCCCGGACCAGGGCGTCGACGATGCCGGGCTCGGTGGAGGCGTGGCCGGCGTCCCAGATGATCTCGAAGCGGGCTTCGGGCCAGGCCTTGCCCAGGGCCCAGGCGCTTTCCAGCGGCGTCACCACGTCGAAGCGGCCCTGGACGATCCAGCCGGGGATGCCGCGGATGCGGTGGATGTTCTTCAAGAGCCAGCCGTCCTCGTCGAAGAAGCCGCGGTTGGCGAAGAAGTGGCACTCGATGCGGGCGAAGGCGATGGCGAAGTCGACCTCGTTGAACTTCGCCGGCCGCGCCTCGGGGCCGCGCAGGGAGATGGTGTCGCCCTCCCACTGGCTCCAGGCGGCTGCGGCCTCGGCCTGGACGCGCCGCTCGGGCGAGGTCAGGCGCTTGTGGTAGGCGGCGATCATGTCGCCGCGCTCGGTCGGCGGGATCGGCGCGCAGAAGCGCTCCCAGGCGTCCGGGAACATCATCGAGGCGCCGTCCTGGTAGAACCACTTCAGCTCGCGTTCGGTGAGCAGGAAGACGCCCCTGAGGACGAGCCCGGAGACACGCTCCGGATGCCTGATCGCGTAGGCGAGGGCGAGGGTCGAGCCCCACGAGCCGCCGAATACGCACCACTTCTCGATGCCCAGGTGCTCGCGCAGCCGCTCGATGTCGTCGACCAGGGTCCAGGTGGTGTTTTCGTCCAGCGAGGCGTTCGGCCGGCTCTTGCCGCAGCCGCGCTGGTCGAACAGGGCCACGCGCCAGCGCGACGGGTCGAAGAACCGGCGCATGGTCGGGTTGATCGCCCCGCCGGGGCCGCCGTGCAGCACCACCGCCGGCTTGCCGCCGCGGCTGCCGCACTCCTCGAAATAGACCTCGTGGCCATCGCCGACGTCCAGCCAGCCGGAATTGAACGGTTCGGTCTCGACGTAGAGGCCCCGCCGCCCGGTCGCGGACATGGGGACGGGCGAGGGGGAGATGCGATCCATGCGGACCTTCTACTTCGGAAAGCGGCGATCCATCCAGTCAAGGATAACGCGGTTGACCTCGGCGGGCTGCTCCTGCTGCGTCCAGTGGCCGCTGTCCTTGACCAGCGCCTTCTCCAGGTCGGCGACGTAGGCCTCCATGCCGTCGGCGGCCGAGGGCGGCAGCACCGCGTCCTTCTCGGCCATGACCATCAGGGAGGGGACCTTGACCTTGTCCTCGATCCCCTCCGAGTTCTGCCAGTTGCGGGTGAAATTGCGGTACCAGTTGATGCCGCCGGTGAAGCCGGTGCGCTCGAAGGTCTCGACGAAGGCGGCCATCTCCTCGGCGTTCAGCAGCGCCGGGCGCGGGTCGACGGAAGGGTCGTAGGCTTCCAGCATCTTGACCAGGGCGAAGGTGTTCTCCGGCGTCTTCTCGCCGTCGCCGCCGGCAAGGCCGCCGCTGGCGGGCGGCGTCTCGGCCATGGGCCGGCGCATGAAGAAGCCCATCGCCTTGGCGACGTTGGCGTTCAGCACCTTGTCGGCCTCGCCGTAGCGCTGGAAGTGGACGATGTACATGTCCTCGCCGAAGCGGGCGCGCATGATGGTGATCGGGTCGACCGGCGCGCGCGGCATGAACGGGGTGTTGAGCCCGATCACGCCGGCGACGCGGTCGGGATGGCGCAGCGGCATCTGCCAGACGACGATGCCGCCCCAGTCGTGGCCGCAGAAGATCGCCTTGTCGACCTTCAGGTGGTCGAGCAGCTTCACCAGGTCGCCGGTCAGGCGCTCGATGTCGTAGGCCTCGACCGCGTCGGGCCGGCTCGTCAGGCCATAGCCGCGCTGGTCGGGGGCGATCGCCCAGCGGCCGGCGGCCTCGAACGCCTTCAGCTGGTGGCGCCACGAGAACGCCAGTTCCGGAAAGCCGTGGCAGAAGATCACCGGCACGCCCTCGCGCGGGCCGACCTCGTAGTAGGCCATGCGGATGTCGCCGAGGTCGGCGTACTTCACCGGCGGCATCATGGTTTCGAGTGCGGACATTGGCGGCCTCCCCTTCGGCGGACGGCGCGCAACCTGAAGGCAAGGCGGGGGGCGGGCAAGACCGACGTGGCGTCACCTTTGCCGGAACCGTGTGGGGCAGGGGGCGTTCACCATGCGACCCCACCGGACAGGAAGGAACACGTCATGAGCACGAACCGTATCGAAGGCGCCGCCCGCAAGGCCTCCGGCGCGATCAAGGAAGCCGCCGGCAAGGCGACCGGCGACCGCGAGATGGAAGCCAAGGGCGCGGCCGAGAAGGTGGCCGGCTCCGTCCAGAACAAGGTCGGCAAGGCCCAGGACAAGATCGGCAACGCCATCAAGCACTGATCGTCGCCGACCGCCGATCGATGCGGGCTGCGGAGGCCGTCCGCGGCCCTTTTTCATGCTGCGCCCGCGAACCAAAGGGCCGCCGCGGCGGTTCTGGCGGCGAGCCGACAGGAGTGCGCCTTGATGTACAAGCTTCCCGACCTTCCCTACGCCTACGACGCCCTTTCCCCGACGCTGTCGGACAAGACCCTGCACGTCCACCACGACAAGCACCACGCGGCCTATGTGAAGGTGCTGAACGAGCTGCTCGGCGACCAGGCGGCGGCCGGCCGGCCGCTGGAGGCGGTGATCCGCGACGCGGCGAGTTCGGGCGAGAAGACGCTGTTCAACAACGCCGCCCAGGCCTGGAACCACGCCTTCTTCTGGGAGTGCATGTCGCCGGACCGCACGATGCCGGCCGAGAGCCTTGCCCAGGCCATCGAAACCTCGTTCGGCGACCTGGCCGCGCTCGGCAAGGCGTTCGTCGCCGAGGGCGCGGGCCACTTCGGCTCGGGCTGGGTGTGGCTGGTGGCCGACGCGGCCGGCAAGCTGACGGTGCGCTCGACGCACGACGCCGAGGACCTGGTCAACCACGAGGGCGTGACGCCGATCCTGGTCTGCGACGTCTGGGAGCACGCTTACTACCTGGACTACCAGAACGACCGGAAATCGTTCCTGGAGACGTGGTTCGAAACCATCCCCAACTGGACCTTCGCCTCGTCGCAGCTGATGGCCGCCCAGGGCCGCGGCCAGGCCTGGACCTACCCCGCCCCGGACGCGCGCACGGCCGCGGCGGCGTGAGGCTCCTCGCCGCGCGCCAGCGCGGCTGCGAGTCCCCTTTCACCACAGACGACACAGAGGGTCACAGAGGACACAGAGGGTGCTGAACGCGCCAGCCTGGTCTCCTCCGTGCTCCTCTGTGCCCCTCTGTGTACCTCTGTGGTGAAATCGGGCGGTCCCGGCTCCGCCGGGTCCAGGGGTTCTAGGTTGGACGATCGACCTCGCGGATCGTCCACGCCAGCGTCGCCCAGCCCGCCAGAAAGAGCAGGCCGCCCACCGGCGTCACCACGGCGACCATGCGCGGGGCGCCGAGCGCCATGGCGTAGAGCGAGCCGCTGAAGAGCGCCGTGCCGGCCAGGAAGAACGCTGCCGCCAGGCCCGCGCGCCGGGCGCCGGCGCCGGCGGCTACGGCGCAGCCGAAGCAGGCGAGGGCGTGCATGAATTCGTAGGTCGAGCCGGTCCTCAGCCACTCCTTCGCCTGCGGATCGGCGACGCCGTGGGCGGCGAAGGCGCCGAAGGCCACGGCCAGGAAGCCGCTGAGCGCGGCGAGGGTCATCCAAAGTCGGCGCGTCCAGGACAAGCTGCCCCTCCGTCATTGTTGCCTTGGCGGCGGGGGGGACCTTAGGCTTGCGGGCGAAGGCGTAAAGCGCGCAGCCGCCTCGACGCCATGGGAGACCTCCGGGAACTTGACCACGCTCGCCGACCAGCTTTGCGCCTACCTGACCCGCACCAGCGGCGGCCCCGCCAAGGTGCTTTCGCTCAGCCGCATTCCCGGCGGGGCCAGCCGCGAGACCTATCGCTTCGACGCCGAGATCGGCGGCGAGACGCGCGGCTACATCCTGCGCCGCGACCCGCCCGGCAGCCTGATCGAGACCGACCGGCGGCTGGAGTTCGCCGCGATCCGCTCGTTCACCGGCAAGGGCGTGGCCGCGCCGGAGGCTCTGGCGCTGGAGATGGACGGGGCCGAGCTGGAGCGGCCGTTCTTCATCATGGCCCGTATCGACGGCGGCATGACCGGCAGCGCCTTCGGCCCGGACCCCTACGGCGAGCATGCGCGGGCCATCGGCGAGCAGTTCTTCGGCTTTCTCGGCAGGATCGCGGGCGAGCCGCTCGAGGGCCTGCCGATCATGGAGGTCGCCGAGGCCCCGGCGCCGGACGACTGCTGGCGGCGCGAACTCGACTACTGGGCCGGCGTGATCGACGAGGACGAGCTGCACCCGCAGCCGATCGTCCGCGCCGCGATCCGGCGCCTGCGCGCGAGCCCCCCGCCGCCGCCGGCCAAGCTGGCCGTGGTGCACGGCGACTACCGCACCGGCAACTTCCTGCACGACGGCGCCGGCAACCTGATCGCCGTGCTCGACTGGGAGATGGCGCACCTGGGCGATCCGCTGGAGGACATCGCCTGGGCGACCGACCCCTTATGGAGCAATCCGGCCGACCCTCGCGTCTCGGGCATGGTCACCCTCGGCGAGGGCCTCGCCGCCTGGGAGGCCGCCAGCGGTCTGAAGGTCGACCCCAAGGCGCTGAAGTGGTGGCGCCTGTTCGCCTCGGTGAAGGCCCAGGCGATCTGGACCTCCTCCGCCAAGGAGTGGCGCGACGGCGGCTTCAAGGAGCCGATCCTCGCCTTCTCCGGCTGGTTCACCGCCCGCCGCCAGGACGAGATCCTGGCCGAGCGTCTCTGCGCCTGGGAGGCCGAATGACCCCGTCCCTGCCCGAAATCCTGCGCGGCCAGGCCGTCGCCCTGTCGACGCCGATGCCGCCGGAGGCCACCGGCGACTACATGGCCGGCCGCTTCGGCATGCTGGCCAGCCTCGCGATCCTCGCCAGCCAGGAGGCCGAACGCGGCCCCGCCGCCCGCGTCTGGGAGAACAACGCCCTGCGCCAGCTCTTCGGCCGCGTGGCCGGCGCCTACGACGCGCGGCTGGACGGGCGGCTCTCGGCGGCGGCCGCCACCGCCGACACCGAGTTCACCTGGAGCGCCCTCGACGCGGCCAACGCCGACCTGCGCCGGGTCCTGATCGCCCTGCACGAGGCCGTGGAAGCGGCCAACGACGCCGCCCTCGACCGCGAGATCCTCGCCCTCTACCGCGACATGGCCCACGAGCGCCGGCTCGAGCTGGGGATGTAACCCGCTTTCTCCTCCCCCAATTGGGGGAGGGGGACCGCCGAAGGCGGTGGAGGGGGCTCCAGCTTGGCGCTGGCATCCGTGCTCCGCTGGAGCCCCCATCGTCTCGGCGCTGCGCGCCGATCTACTTCCCCCAAGGGGGAAGAGAGGGGCGCGCCGCCATCGCGACTCTGCTAACCGGGGCCATGCCGATCACTGCCCGGCTCGGGCTCTTCTACGTCGCCATCTTCATCGGCACCGGCGTCACCGGGCCGTACATCGGCGCGTGGTTCAACGCCCATGGTCTCTCGGGCAAGGAGATCGGGGTGATCCTGGCCGCGCCGGGCATGGCGCGGGTGTTCACCGGGCCGATGCTGGCGGTGTGGGCCGACGGATTCCGGCTGCGGCGCACGCCGATGATCATCCTCGGCGCGGCGGTCACGCTGCTCTACGTCGCCTTCGCCTTCAGCCACGGCTTCTGGGCCTGGGCGGCGCTGTGGTTCGTCTCGCAGAGCCTGTTCGGCGCGCTCAGCCCCCTCGCCGACGTGATCGCCCTGCGCCGCGCGGCCAGGGACGGCTTCAACTACGGCTTCCCGCGCGGCATCGGCTCGGTGGGGTTCGTGTTCGCCAACATCGCCATGGGGATCATCCTGACGCTGACGGCGCCGGACGCGGTGGTGGTGTGGATGACCGCCGCGGCGGCCGCCGTGGTCATCGGCGGGCGCTGGCTGCTGCCGCCCGACCCCGTGCACGAGGACGGCGAGATCGCGCACCGCACCGACCGCTGGCGCGGCCTTGGCGACCTGCTGCGCGACCCGGCCTTCATGCTGGCGATGGTCTCGGCCGGCCTCGTCCAGGCCAGCCATGGCTTCTACTACGGCTTCTCGGTGCTCTCGTGGAAGGCGCAAGGGCTGCCGCCCAGCCTCTCGGGCACGCTCTGGGGCGTCGGCGTCGGCACCGAGGTGCTGTTCTTCTGGTTCGGCGAGGGCTTCCGCCGCGCGATCGGGCCCGAGCGGCTCTTGATGCTGGGCGCGGCCGGCGCCGTCGTGCGCTGGACGTGCCTGGCGTTCTCGCCGCCGCTGGCCTGGCTGTTCCCGCTGCAGATGCTGCACGCCCTGACCTACTGCGCGACCTTCATGGCCTCGCTGCGCCTGATCGAGCGGCTGACCCCGGCGAAAAGCGCCTCGGCCGCCCAGTCGCTGAACTCGGTGTTCTCCGGCGGCCTGTTGTCGGGCCTTTCCAGCATCGCCTCGGGGGCGCTGTTCGACGCGGCCGGGCCGGGCGGCTACTTCGCCATGGCTGGCCTGGCTCTGGCCGGACTGGCGGGCGCGATCGCCCTGCCGCGGGTCGCCGCCGGACGCACGGCCTACGCCTGATCGCCGTCAAGCGTTCGTCAGGGCTTGGCCGCTAGTCTCGCGCCGTGCCCGTCGCCGCCGCCAAGCCGAGACTAGCCCGCCTTCCGGCCGGCCCCGCGCCGTGGGACCTGTTCCTGGCGGTGACCGCGGCGGCGCTCGCCGTCGTCGGCGCGTCCGTCGCCCAGGGCCTGATCGCCGCCCAGCCGCTGGGGGTCGACTTCCTGCCGATGTGGACCGCGGCCCGCTTCGCCGCGTCCGGGCGCCTCGCCGAGGCTTATGACGCCCACGCGATCACCGAGGCCCAGCGCTGGCTCCTCGGCCCGATCGCCGGCGACCGCCCGTTCCCCTATCCGCCCAGCGCGCTGCTGCTGTTCGCGCCGCTGGCGGCTTTGCCCTACTGGCCGGCCCTGATCGGCTGGACCGCCGCCTCCGCCGCCGGCTTCGCGGCGGCCGCGGCGCGCCTCGCCCGGCCCGTTAAGCCCCTAGAGCCTTCCCCGGTCAGGTCGGATCGACCTGACCGGGACAAGAAGGCGCGATTCTTTGAGTTTGAGCGCCTCCTGATCGCCAAACCGGTTCCCACTTTGGCGGGAAGCGCTCTGGCCGTGGTGCTGCTGCTCGCCCCGCCGGCCGCGGTCGTCACCGCGGTCAGCGGACAGGTCGACTTCCTCCTCGGCGCTGCGGTTCTGGCCGCCCTGGCGGTGCTGCCGCGGCGGGCTCTGCTCGCGGGCGTCCTGATCGGCGCGGCTGCGGCGGTGAAGCCGACGCTGCTGATCGCCGCCCCGTTCGCGCTCGCCGCTGGCGGCCACTGGCGCGCCCTGGCCGCCGCTCTCACCGCCGGCGCGGTGGCGGGCCTCGCCTCCCTGGCCCTGTTCGGGACCGGTCCCTGGTTCGCCTGGCTGGCGGCCCTGCCGGGCTTCCAGGCCCAGGTGCTGACCGACCCGCTGCTGCTGAAAAACGTGATCGCGCCGACCGCCCTCGGCGTCCGGCTCGGCCTCGCCGGCCCTGTGCTCCTCGCCTGGAGGGCGGCGTTCGCCCTCGGCGCCCTGGTTCTCGCGGCCCTGGTCTTCCGCCGCAGCGCCGATCCCGCGCTCCGCGGCGGCGTCCTCTTCGCCGCCGGGCTCGTCGCCAGCCCCTATGCGATGAACTACGACGCCGTCCTCGTCCTGCCCGCCGCCGTCGCCGCCCTGACCGCCGCTCGCGGCCCTGCCGCCCAGGGACGCGCCGCCGCCGGCTACGGCGCGGCGGTCGCGGCCGGCTTCCCGGGCTTCGGCGCGCTCGGCCTGCTGGCCAGCCTCGGCGTCATGGCCGCCGCGGCGCTTGCCCGCCCCAAGGGAACCGCGGCCTAATCCCTCCGAAGCCATACGGAGGAAGCCCCATGCGCGCGCTGCAGCTCGTCGACGGCGTCGGCGTCGAGAACCTGAAGGTCGTCGACCTGCCCGATCCACGGCCCGGCCCCTTCGAGGTGCTGGTGCGGATGAAGGCGGTGTCGCTGAACTACCGCGACCTCTTGATGGTCGGCGGCGCCTACGGCCGCGCAACGCCCCTGCCGCTGACGCCGTTCTCGGACGGCTGCGGCGTCGTCGAGGCGGTGGGCGAGGGGGTGACCCGCGTCGCGCCCGGCGACCGCGTCTCGACCCTGTTCTTCCAGAAGTTCATCGCCGGCAAGCCGACCCCGGCCACCCAGGCCTCGTCGCTCGGCCTGCCGATCCCGGGCGCCGGGCGCGAGCTGGCGGTGTTCCACGAGGACGGGGTGTCCAAGGTCCCGGCGTTCCTGACCGACCGCCAGGTCTCGACCCTGGCCTGCGCGGCGCTGACCGCGTGGCGCGCGCTGTTCTCCGACGCCCGCCTGGAGCCCGGCGACACCGTCGTCCTGCAGGGCACCGGCGGCGTTTCGATCTTCGGCCTGCAGTTCGCCCACGCGGCGGGCCTTCGCACCATCATCACCTCGTCCTCGGACGAGAAGCTCGAGCGCGCCAGGGCGCTGGGCGCCGACCACCTGATCAACTACCGCACCACGCCCGAATGGGGCCGCGCCGCGCGCGAGATCACCGGCGGGCGCGGCGTCGACTTCGTCATGGAGGTCGGCGGCGCCGGCACCCTGACCGAGAGCCTGCGCGCGATCACCCTGATGGGCCACGTCGCCATCATCGGCGTCCTGGCCGGCGCCGCCGAGCCGCTGCAGATCGGCTCCATGATCGCCACCGGCGCCAAGCTGCAGGGCGTCTCGGTGGGCTCGCGGGCGCAGTTCGAGGCCATGTGCCGGGCGATCGACCTGCACCGCATCGAGCCGGTGGTCGACAAGGTGTTCCCCTTCACCGAAGCCCGCGCCGCCTTCGAGGCCATGCGCGCCGGCGAGCACTTCGGCAAGATCGTGCTCGACTTCGGCTAAGGTGGCGCGCGAGGCGCCGTTGAAGGAGAACCACGAACCACACGAACCACACGAACGGTCACTGCCGCCGAGCGGCGCAGCGGGCTCGACCCGGATGTTCGTGTGGTTCGTGGTTCAATCAAACAGACCGTGCACGTGTCGGCTGGTCGACGAACGCGGTTCAGGCGCCGTTCATGGCGGGGCGACGAAGGTCGTGGCGACGGTCGCGGCCCCGTGCGCCGCCTGACGGAGGTTCCCATGCAGAAGATGGCGAAGATGCTGCTCGTGGGCGCCAGCGCCCTGGCCGCCGCGGCGGTCGCCCAGGCGCAGCCCTCGGGCGCGAACGCGGCGCGCGCGACGCTGTACGAACTGCCCAACTACCAGGGCCGCTCGGTCACGATCTACGACCGCAGCGACAACCTGGCCAACGCCGGCTTCAACGACACGGCCCGCAGCGCCCACTTCGACGGCGACTGGACGGTGTGCACCGACGCCGCCATGCGCGGCGACTGCCAGACCCTCACCGGCGACATCGCCAACCTCGAAAGCTACGGCCTGGCCGGCCGCATCTCCTCGCTGCAGCAGGGCGTCGACTCCGGCGGCTACGGTCCCGACACCAGCCGCAGCTACGGCGACAACGCCCGCGCCAACGACCAGGACGAGGACCGCGACCGCGGCCAGGGTTACCCGGTCAATCCCGCCCCGGGCGTCGCCCGCGGCGACAACGACCGCGGCTACGGCGACAGCCGCGGCTACGGCGACCAGGACCGCGGCGGCTACGACGACCGCTACAATCGCTACCCGCCGCAGACGACCTGGGAGGGCGGCACGCCCGGCCGCTCGGTGGTGTTCTTCCCGCGGCCGACCAACAACGGCCAGGAGATCGCCGCCTACGACCGCTCGGCCGCCGACTGGTTCTGCCGCCGCCAGGGCCTTTCCAGCGCGATCTACTACGACACCAGCTACCGATCGGCCCGCGCCTGGCGCTGGAACGGCGGCGGCTTCGTCACCAACGCCCCGGTCCTGCGCGACGTGCTCTGCCGGCGCTAGGCGACACCGGGCCGGCGCTCGGCGGGCCCGAACCCATCCTGCGCCCTTGCATCGCCGACGCCGCCGCTGTTCTTTGCGCTCCCTTCGGACGAGGAGCGCGGGATGGCGGAGGTTTCGGCGAGCGATGCGGTGGGGGCGGGGCTGCGGCTGGTCGGGCCGGGGTTGCGCCAGGCCAACATCGCGCTGGGCCTGCTGGGCGCGGCCCTGGTCCTGACCGAGCTGGCGCCGGGCGCGCAGGACAACCTCGCCAACACCTTGCTCCTGGCCCTGATCCGCGTGCCGTTCATCGTCATCGCCACCGCCGCCCTGCTGCGCCTGGCGCTCGGCGCCGGGGCGGCGGCCAACGGCGGCTCGGCGGGGCCCGGCGGCCTGCAGTGGCATGGGCTGGAGGGCCGCGTACTGGCCGTCCAGGCCCTGCTCTTCCTGACCTACGTCTCGATCGGGGTGGTCTGGATCATCGTCGCCTCGATCGGGGTCGGCGTCCTGATGTCGAACGGGACCATCCCCAAGGTCGAGCCACCGACCGGGCCGATGACGCCGGAGACCGCCGCCGCCCTGATGCAGGGCCCGATGGGGCCGATCATGCTGGCGATACTCGCGCCGGCGCTGATCGTCATCGTGCTGGTGGTCCTGAAGCTGTCGCTGGCCCTGCCGGCGACGGCGGCGGACGGCGAGGTCAAGGTCCTGCGGGCCTGGCGGCTCTCGCGCGGCGTGCTCTGGCCGATCTTCGCGGTCTCGCTGCTGACCTTCGCGATCAGCGTCGCCTTCGCCGCCCTGGGCGTCACCCTGACCGGGGTGCTGACCGCGGCCGGCGCCGGCGGCGGGGAGGCGAGCCTCCTGCCCCAGGCAGCGGCCCAGGCGGTCGGCGCGATCATCGGCCTGCCGGTCAGCATCGGCGGCTACGTGCACATCTACATGGGCGTGCGCCGCCGCGGCCTGACCCAGGTGAGGGACGCGGCCGGGTGATCAGGCGTTGCGGCGCAGAGTCGCTTCGACGCGCCGGCGCGCTTCGCCGGCCTGGGAAAGCAGGCCGAGGGCATCGAAGACCAGCGCCCGCTGGCGGTTGAGGGGCACGCCGTCCGGATCGTGCCGGGCGCGCCGCTCGAGCGCAACTCGCGCCTCGGCCCAGCGGCCCGCGGCGATCGCCGAGGCCAGCCAGATCTGCTCGAAGAGGTCGCGCTGGGCGTGGCTGCCGCCAAGCTCCGCCATCCGCGGCAGCACCGGCCCCAGCCGCGCCAGCGCCTCGGCGTGGCGGCCGGCGAGGTGGGCGGCGATGCCCTCGGCCGCCGGCAGGGCGACATTGGCCCACGCGGCGCGGCAGAAGTCGGGCGCGGTTTCAGCGTGGCGGCGGATCGCTTCCAGCTCGGTCTCCGCCTCGGGACGCCCGGCGCGGGCGAGGCCGTAGAGGTACTGCAGCGCCAGGAACGGCTGCTCGACGTCCGGAACGCGGGCCGCGAGATGGTTGGCGACGTCGCTCCAGCGCTCGCCGACGTCGGCGCCGGCCAGCTCCAGGCGCGCCAGCAGGGAGACGGCGTTGATCTGGTCCTGGGAGTAGTCGCGGTCGCCGGCCCAGACGTGGTCGTCGTAGAGGGCCAGCACCTCGGCCTCGCGGCCCTGGCTGAGCCGGAACAGGGCCAGGTGCCACCAGTTGTGCGTGGCCATGAAGGAGTTGAGGCCGCCCCAGCCCGCCGAGGCCGCGGCCATGAAGCGGGCGCCCTCGTCGATGCGGCCCTCGGTCAGCATCACGTGCGCCAGGGCGTGCTGCGCCCAGGGCTCGCGCGGGGTCATCTCCAGCGCCCGGCGCGCCTCGGCCTCGGCGTCGGCCAGCCGGTGCGACTGCTCCAGGGCGAAGGCGACCATGCCGTGCAGGTAGGCGACGTCGTCCGCCGCCCTGGCCGCGTTCAGGGCCGGGCGCAGCATGGCGGCCGCGTCGCCGCGGTCGAAGGCCATGCCCTGGGCCAGCTTCAGCATGAGGAGGTCGCGCGGCCAGGCCTCGACCATGTCCGTGGCGATGCGCTCTGCCGCCGGCAGGTCGCCGGCGACGCGGGCGGCGACGCAGGCGATCAGCGCCCGCTCGCGGTCGTTGGCCCCGGCCGCGGCGGCCTCGGCCCGGTCCAGGAACGGCCGCGCCCGCACAGGCCCCTGCGGCGATTCCATCAGGGTGAAGAGCAGCGCCGCGTAGGCGTTCAGCAGCGGGGCGTCCGGCGCGGCCGCGGCGGCCTTGATCACCCCGGCCGCACGCGTCTCGTAGGCCAGCATGCCGCCGACGAAGTCGTCCACCGCCGCCAGGACGCCGGCGTCGCCGGTGGAGACCGGGTTGCCGAGGTAGTCCGCCGCCAAGGTCAGCCGAGGTCCTTGTTGGGATTGATCAGGTACTTCTCGCCGGTGGCGCGGCGGTTGTAGGCGGCGATCACCTCCGGCTTCAGCGCCTCGGCCAGGGAGATGACCTGGGTGTAGTGGCTGGCGAAGGTGGTCTTCAGCTCGTCGGCGACCCGCTGGCGCAGCTTCTGGGCTTCAGCCGGGCCGATCTTCTGCAGGAACGGGGTCAGCAGCCAGCCGCCGATCCCCCAGGCCATGCCGAAGGCGCGCACGAGCTCGGTCGGCCGCGTGTCGAGGCCGCCGTAGATGTACACCTGCTTGTGCGTCGTCGAGCCGTAGCGGCTGTAGCCACCGGCCTTGCGGTTGGCGGCCGCCTCCATGGCGGTCAGGATCTGCCCGGCCAGGCGCCCGCCGCCGATGGCGTCGAAGGCGAGGGTGGCTCCCGTCTCGGCGAGGGCCTCGGTCAGGTCGTCCATGAACGTCGGCGCCGTGGAATCGCAGACGTGGACCGCGCCGATGGATTTCAGCAGGGCGGCCTGCTCGGGGCTGCGCACGATGTTGACCAGCGGCACGCCGTCCTTGGCGCAGATCTTGACCAGCATCTGGCCGAGGTTCGAGGCCGCCGCGGTGTGGACGAGGCCGGTGTGGCCCTCGCGGCGCATGGTCTCGACCATGCCCAGCGCCGTCAGCGGGTTGACGAAGCACGACGCGCCCTCGGCCGGCGTCGCGTCCGCCGGCAGCGGCAGGGCGTCGACCGCCTTCACGCAGCGGTGCTGGGCGTACATCGCCCCGCCGAGGATCGCCACCGTGCGGCCGAGCAGTCCTTGCGCCTCCGGCGAGGACCCGGCCTTGATGACCACGCCCGCGCCCTCGTTGCCCACGGGCATGGACTGGTCGACCCGCGCCGCCATGGCCCGCATCGCCGCCGCCGGCACGGGCGCGGTCACGACCGCGTCGGTCCCGGATCCCGCGACCTTCAGCGCGCTCACGTCGGCCGGCCCCAGCAGGAGCCCCAGGTCCGAGGGGTTGATCGGCGTCGCCTCGACGCGGACCAGGATCTCGTCCGGGCCCGGCTCGGGCACGGGAACCTTTGCCAACGACAGCTCCAGCTCGCCGCTCGATTTCACCAGCGAACGCAGTTGCAGTCCCGTCTCGGCCATGGCCTCGCTCCTCCCATCGATGCTTTCGCACGTTCTGCCATGCCCGGCCGCCGAGTCCATCGCCAGGAAATCTGGGGCGGGATCGAGCGCGGCGAATGACGCAGCCGACGGCCACGCTTCGCCTTGTCCGCGGCGCGCGTCGATGCTTTCCTCGACCGGGAGTCGCAGAGGGGGGAGAGGGCATGAAGCGCCTGGGCGTTTGCGCGGCGGTGGCCGCGGGATTTGTCGTGGGTGTGGCCTTGCCGGCGTCAGCCCAGACGCCGAACGACGCCCCGCCCATGCCGGGCGCGCCGGAACATGCGCCGGCCGCTGCCGCGCCTGCGGCCGCCCCGCCGGCGGCGGCGACGCCGGCCGGCGACTTCCAGCCGGTGGCCTTCACCCGCCTGGCGGTGCGCCTGCCGGTCGGAGAGCCGTGGATGACCATGCAGTCGGGGATGTTCTGCAACCCCTACCGCACCTCCACCTGGCCCGGCGGCCAGTCGGACTACCAGATCCGGTCGTTCCAGGATCCGTTCCGCACCGAGTTCCTGGCCGCCGGCCTGAAGATGGAGGGCGACCCCAACAACCTCTTCGAGACGACGACCAACTCGGCCGACTTCGCCATCGCCGGGGTGATCGTCGCCCTCGACCAGAAGTTCTGCGCCAAGGGCTCGGGCACCATGGGCTCCGTCGACATGACCGTCGAATGGCAGCTCTACTCGCGCCTGCAGAAGCAGGTCGTGGCCACCGTGCGCACCAGCGGCCAGTCGCAGTCGAAGGAGGCGCGCCAGGGCGGCTCGCAGATCCTGCTGATCGAGGCCTTCACCCAGAGCGTCCACCAGCTGGCCGCCTCGCCGGAGCTGCGCAAGGCGCTGGCCGGGACGGCGCGCGGCGAGACCGAACTCGTGCGGCCGACGGCGTCGGCGCCGATCAGCCTGACCGCCGCGCCGGCGTTGCCCGGCGTCGAGGCGGCGGTGAAGTCGGTGGTGCTGGTGCGCGCCGGCGGCACCGAGGGCACGGGCGTCCTCGTCTCGCGCGACGGCTACATCCTGACCGCCGCGCACGTGGTCGGCGACGCGCCGGCGGTGAAGATCCGCTGGTCCGACGGCAAGGAGGCGCCGGGCGAGGTGGTGCGCATCTCCAAGGGCCGCGACGTGGCCCTGATCAAGGTCGATCCGGGCCTGCACGCGCCGCTGCCGCTGCGCCGCGACGAGCCGCCGGTCGGCGACCCGGTGTTCGCGGTCGGGGCGTTGTTCGGCGAGCGCTTCCAGAGCTCGGTGACGCGCGGCGTGATGTCGGCCGACCGCAACTTCGACGGCTACGCCTACATCCAGAGCGACGTGGTCGTCGATCCCGGCGCCAGCGGCGGTCCACTGCTCGACAGCCAGGGTCGGGTCATCGGCCTGACGGTTCTGGGCGTGCGGCCGGGCGGCTTGCCCAGCGGCATCAACCTGTTCGTACCGACCCGCGACGCCATGGATTTCCTGTCGCTGGCGGTGAAGTAGCGAGGAGACGGCATGCAGGATCTGAAGGGCAAGACCGCCTTCATCACCGGAGGCGCCAGCGGCATCGGGCTCGGCATGGCCAGAGCCTTCGGCCGGGCGGGCATGAACGTCGTCCTGGCCGACATCGACCGCGCCGCGGCCGTGGCGGCGGCCGACCGGCTGACCGCCGAGCAGATCAAGGTCCAGGCGGTGAAGGCCGACGTCGCCTCGCGCGGCTCGATCCAGGCCGCGGCGCTGGAGGCGATCGCCGCCTTCGGCAAGGTGCACCTCGTATGCAACAACGCCGGCGTCGCCGTCGGCGGGGCCATCGGCGACCTCACCGAACAGGACTGGGACTGGATCATCGACGTCAACCTCAAGGGCGTCGTCCACGGCGTGGAGACCTTCGCGCCGCTGATCGCCTCGCACGGCGAGGGCGGGCATATCGTCAACACCGCCTCGCTAGCCGGCCTCGTCTGCGGCCCGGGCTCGGAGCCCTATTCGGCGACCAAGTACGCGGTCGTCGGCATGAGCGAGGGCTGGGCCCAGCAGCTGGCCCCGATGGGCATCGGCATGTCGGTGCTGTGCCCCGGCTATGTGCGCACGCGCATCGTCGACTCCGCGCGCACGCGCCAGGACCGCTACGGCGGCGGCGTGGCGAACGCCCCCGCCGATCCCTTCTCGGAGGCCGTCCGCCACGGCGTCGAGACCGGCGTCGACCCCGACATCGTCGGCCAGAGGGTGCTGGAGGCCGTGATCGCCAAGGACCTCTACATCTTCACCGACCCGCGCTTCGAGCCGATCGTCGAGATGCGCTTCTCCGCCATCCGCGCCGGCTTCGCCGCAGCGGCCGCGAGCCCGGCCCTGAAGTCGGTCAAGGACTGGGCGCCGCTCGGCGGCTTCGCACCGCCGAGCGAGGGGTGACACCTCCCGACGGACACTTGCGCACGTGTTGAGTTCGTGATTTGTTCGCTGCCGCGTCGGTTGATGCGGCCGATGTTTCGCCTTTCCTTGGGGGATGAATGGCGATGCGAACGACACTTTTTCTGATTGCGCTGGCGGCGGTTGTTGTGGCTGCGCAACCGAGCGCAGCGGGGACTGCTCACCCGAGGCTGCGACATCAGGGCGCCGTCCAGCCGATGAGCGCCGCCGAGCGTTCCGAACGCCAGGCTCAGGCGACTCTGCTGTTGCGGATCGAGGCCGACAACCAGGCGTGGAACGACCGCATGGAGGCCGAGTTGAACGCTGCCAAGTGCGATGGTTTTCCAGGTCCCGACCAGCTCGGTGAGCCCGGAGGCGTCGCCGCGCAGAAGCAGATCGTGGACACCTGTCGGCGGATCCTGTCGAGGCAACGGGAAGAGGCGCAGGGCCAGTTCGCCAAGGCGACTGGCTGGATCGACGCGGCGAATTTCCCGCCGGCTTTGAGACGGGAAGTCCGCGCTGGCTTCGAGCAGACGGCCGCGGCCTCGCGCCAGCATGTCGAGTGGGCCTTCGCCACGACCGCGCGCATCTATGAACTGGAGGGCGACCTGCTCGATTTTCTGGAACGCGAGCGTGGGCACTGGGCGGCCCAGGCCGGGACGCTCGGGTTCGATTCCGACGCTCTGATCGACGAGTACCGCCGGCGGATTCAGGCGATGCAATCGATTGGTGAAGAACTGGAAGCGGACATGAAGGCTCAAGAGGACATCCGGCGTCGCCTGAACGCCGCCGTCCGAACGATCGATCCAGACGCGCGGCCCAATGCGCCGGTCGAGATCGTGTCGCCCCCGGCGCCGTGAAGCTGGAAAGTCCTGACGAAGCAGGATTTCCTGTGCTTGGAATACAGAGGTGGACGCCCACGCCGGGGGAGGGGCCATGGACAAGGCGCTGGCGGACCGCGTCGCGGGCAAGGTCGCCTGGCGGATCATCCCGTTCCTGGCGGTGCTCTACGTCGTCTCCTACCTCGACCGGGTGAACGTCAGCTTCGCGGCGCTGACGATGAACGCCGACCTGGCGCTCAGCGCCACGCAGTACGGCTGGGGCGCGGGGATCTTCTTCTTCGGCTACCTGCTGTTCCAGGTGCCCAGCAACCTGATGCTCGAGCGCGTCGGGCCGCGGCGCTGGATCGCCGCGATCATGCTCGCCTGGGGCCTGGTGTCGGTGTCCATGGCCGCGATCACCGGCTTCTGGAGCTTCATGGCCGCGCGCTTCCTGCTGGGCCTGGCCGAGGCGGGCTTCTTCCCCGGCATGCTGCTCTACCTCACCTACTGGGTGGCGCCGGCCCATCGCGGCCGGATCATCGCCGCCTTCATGTTCGCCATCCCCGTGGCCACGGTGATCGGCGCGCCATTGTCGTCCCTGATCCTGGCGCGCCTGAACCAGCCGATCGCCGGCTGGCGCTGGCTGTTCCTGGTCGAGGGCGCCCCGGCGCTGCTGGGGGCC
>DASZQQ010000055.1:0-1670 GCA_035549595.1 Caulobacteraceae bacterium | reverse complement strand
CCCGGCCGGCGCCGTCGCCGCCGACCCGGGCGACCCGGGCGCGCGAATGGGCGGCCTCCAGGCTCTGCACGAAGCCGCCGTCGGCCTTGCGGTCGAAGGGCGCGCCGAGGGCGGCCAGGCGGCGGACCGCGTCCGGGCCCTCGCGGGTCAGGATCGCCACGGCTTCGGGGTCGCAGAGGCCGGCGCCGGCGGCCAGGGTGTCGGCCGCGTGCAGCGTCGGGTCGTCGTCCGCCGACAGCGCCGCGGCCATGCCGCCCTGGGCCCAGGCCGACGAGCAGCCCTCGTTCAGCGGCGCGGCGCTGAGCAGCAGCACGCGGCGCGGGGCGGCGGCGAGGGCGGCCGAGAGCCCGGCCAGGCCCGCGCCGATCACCAGCACCCCGTCGAAGTTCAGCCGTTCGGTCATCGTCGCGGCTCCTTGCTCAAGCGCCGAACCGGCCAAGGATGGCCAGGGGGTTCGGCAGGCCGAGGCCGTCCGTGGCGCCCTGCAGCACCGCCAGGCAGATCATCACCGCGGCGACGTAGAGGGCGAGGGAGGCCAGGATCTCGTTGGCCGCCAGCGGCGCCGTGGGCGGGCGAAGGCGGGGCGCGGTCAGGCTCGAGCCGATCGTCACGCCGACGACCATGGCCAGCAGCCACTCGCCGTGCGTCACCGCCCACAACGCCGCCGCCGCGCCGATCGCCACCAGCACGGCGCGCTCCAGCATCGGGTGGATGCGGCCGAGCACGGGCCCCAGCGCCTTGGACCCGTCCAGCGGCGGCGCCGGGACCAGGTTCAGGAGGTTGATGGCGGCGATGAAGAAGGCGCCTTCGAACCAGTGCGCATCGCCTGTCGTCCAGGCGGCGGCGAAGAACGGTACGGCGGCGATCAGGCCGAAGGCCGGGCCGGCGAGCGCGATCAGCACGCTCTTGAACTCGCTCTGCGGCGGGCGGGCCATCGTCGCGGCGCCGCCGAAGAACGGCACCACGTGGATGCGGCCGGGCCCCGAGCCGGCGGCGTTGATCGCCAGCACGTGGCCGTACTCGTGCACGAACACGCCGACCATCGCCGCCAGCGCCCACATCCAGCCCATCCGCCACCACAGGAAGGCGGCGAAGATCACCGACGAGACGAGCGTCCACGCCCAGTGCTGGCGCGGCGCGGGCGGCGCCGGCGGGACCGGCTTCGGCTCCGGCTGGGGCGAGCCCCAGGGGCCGGTGGCCGGGACCTCAGAGGAGTTCGACGTCGACATGATGGCGCGCCTTGAAGAGGTCGTACCGGGCGGGGCGCTCGGGGGGCGGAAGGTCGATCATCCGCTGCACCGCGGCGCGCGCCCGTTCGGCGACGTCGGCGGCGACGGTGACCTCGAAGCGGCCGTGCAGCAGCGCCTCGTGGATGTTCTCCAGGCTGATGCGCTTCATGTGCGGGCAGAGGTTGCAGGGGCGGACGAACTCGGTCTCCGGCGCCTGGCCGCAGATGTTGTCGGCCATCGAGCACTCGGTGATCAGCACCACCCGCTTCGGCTTGTTCTTGAACACATAGTCGGCCAGCGCCGTGGTCGAGCCGGCGAAGTCCGAGGCCTCGATGACCTCGGCCGGGCACTCGGGGTGGGCCAGGATCTCGGCGTCGGGCCAGGAGGCGCGGATCTCGGCGATGTCGCCCGCGGTAAAACGCTCGTGCACCTCGCAGCGGC
>DASZQQ010000054.1:0-9620 GCA_035549595.1 Caulobacteraceae bacterium | reverse complement strand
AATGCCCTGGCCCATCATGCGCGCCTCCAGCCTACGTCTCGCCGCGGTCCTCGTCCTCGGCGGGCTCGGGCTCAGCGCCTGCGCCACCCGTGAGTACGTCGACCAGCGGATCACCGAGGTGAACCAGCGGATCGACGCGGTCGACGCCAAGGCCACCGACGCCGGCCGGCGGGCGGACGCCGCCGCGGCCGCCGCCCAGCAGGCCGCCTCCGCGGCCCAGCAGGCCGAGAGCGACGCCCAGAGCGCCAGCCAGCGGGTCGACCAGCTGACCGCGCGGGTGACGGCGCTCGAACAGCGTCCGGTCCCGCGCCGGCCCCGGAATTGACGCGAACAGGCGTCACTTTGCGTCCAAGACCAGGCTGCGCGGCGGGTTCGCCCGCCGCCGGCCGCAACTCGAAGAGTTCGTCCGTGATGCGTATCGGTATGGCGGCGGCGGTGAGCGGCCTGGCGCTCGGTCTGGCGATCGCGCCCGCCGCCCAGGCCAGGAAGGTCCGCCACACCCCGACGGCCGCCGCCTCGGTCAGCGCCCCGGCCCCGCCCGAGCCGCCCGACGCCGTCGCCGCGTCGCTGGCGCAGTGGGTGACGGCCACCGACGACAACCACGACCACGCCTTCGCCATCATCGACAAGGTGGCCGCCCGGATCTGGGTGTTCGACGCCTTCGGCGAGCTGACGGCGACCGCGCCGGTCCTGGTCGGTTCGGCGGTGGGCGACGATTCCGCGCCCGGCGTCGGCGAGGAGAAGATCGCCGACATCCCGCCCGACCAGCGTACGACGCCGGCCGGCCGCTTCGTGGCCGGCTTCGCTCCCTCCGCGGAAGGCAGGTCGGTGCTGTGGGTCGACTACGCCGACGGCATCTCGATGCACCCTGTGGTGACCAGCAATCCGAAGGAGCGCCGGCCCCAGCGGCTGAAGTCGCCGACACCGGACGACAACCGCATCAGCTACGGCTGCATCAACGTCGCCGCCGGCTTCTATCGCACCGTCATCCGGCCGACGTTCCTGGACGGCAGGGGCGTCGTCTACGTCCTGCCGGAGGTGAAGCCGGTGTCCGTCGTGTTTCCGCGCTTCGCCACCTGGACCGAGGCGGAGGCAGTTCCGGCCGCCCTCTCGCCCTCGGCGCCCGCGGTCGCGGCGGACGCGTCCGCGACGCAGTAGATCGCTGGAGGCACCATGCCCGAGGGGCGCGGCCGGCGGACTGGACGCGCGCCCTCACCGGATCGGTCCAGGCCTCAGGGCCACTCCCGATGTTCCCGGCATGCCTTGCCGTGGCCCCAGCCGCCCGCCTGGCGTTTATCATGTCCCCGAGCCCGATCAGCGCCGCTGTCCGTAGACGCGCAGGAAGCCCTGGCCGCCGCTGCCGGCGTTCTGGCACACAGCGCCGCGTTCGAGGCGGAAGACGTAGCGGCCGGGCTGGACGTCGTTGTCCGGCGAGTCCTGGGCCACGCACCATGCGGTCTGGTAGGGATCGCACGAGCCGCGCACGAAGACGCCCTCGGCGACCACGTCGTCGCCCTCGACCACGTCGTAGCGGACCTGGGTCTCGCCCTGGTTCCAGTTGAACCAGACCTCCAGCCGATCGAGGTGGATCGGCCGGTCGACGTCCAGCGTCACCCGGTCGGTGAGACCGCAGCCGGCGGTGTTCCAGTTGTCGAAGAGCTTCTCCGACGCCTGGGCGGCCGGGGCCGGCGGCGGGGCGCCGTGATCGGGATAGCCGCCCTGCGCGTGGTCGTAGCCGCCGGAGGTCGGGGGCGGCGGGGGCGGCTGCGCCCCGGACGCATAGCTCCCCGGCGAGGGGCCGCCAGGCGACGGGCTCGCGGGCGAATAGCTGGCGGCGGGGGCGCTCGCCGGCCCGGAGCCGGTGCGCTGGCCGGTCCAGGCGCCGCCGGGCTCGGCGTTGCAGTACGACCACTTGCCCTCGAACCGGCGGCCGTCCGGCGTCAGGGTCCAGTCGATCCGGCCCCAGAAGCGCGTGCCCATGCGCTCGGTCCCGCAGTCCTGGGCCGAGCCGTTTTCGCCCCACCAGCCGGTCAGGCGCCCGCCGCTGACCTGGCCGGAGATACGGCCGTTGTCCTGGCTGTAGGTCCCGCTCACCTGGCCGGCCGACGACTGGGCGAGGCTCATGTCGCCCTCGCTGGTGCTCCAGGCGCCGGAGAAGTCGCCGGCGACGGGCTGGGCGCCGGCGGACGTCGTCGAGGCGGGCGGCGGGCCGGACGGCGCCGGTCCGGACACCCAGTCGTAGTGGGCCTCCAGCGTCCCGCCGAGGGCGCCGAGGCTCGCCAGATAGCCCTGCGCGTAGATCCTCATGTGCTCGCCCGGATTGCCGTTCGGGATCTCCACCTCGCCGGCGCCGGCGCCTGGGCGGCCGATGGCGGCGTCGCTGGTGAGGAAGTAGTCGGCGTTGCCGAGCGCCATCTTGCCGTTGGCCGAGGCCGGCATGCCCGCCGAGCGGTCGTTGCCGTCCTCGATCAGGCTGCCGCGGAAGTGGAGCTTCTGCCCCGGCCTGAGGATCTGCATGTCGGCGTCGGCGGTGACGGAGAAGACCACCTGGGTCGAATAGAGGTGGTGGTCGACGTCGTCGGCCTTCATCGACAGGATCAGCCGCCCCGCGCCGGTCCCGGCCGGTTGGAAGGCGCCGTCGATGTGCTCCTCCTGCACGCGGCCCGGCGTCGGGCGATGGGTGTCCAGTTCGGTCTGCGGCGGCGTGAGGCCATAGCCGACGTAGCGCCAGTAGCCTTCCGCCGCCTGGGCGGGGCTCGAAAGGGCGCTCGCGGCGAGGAGGGCGAAGGCGAGGCCGGCGGCGGCCCCTTTGGCGTTGGCGAGCATGACGGCTCCGGTTCCAGCAGAGGCCGCCAGCTTGCCGGGCAGGGCCCGGCGCGGCCTTGATGTGCCGCAATCCTGAGTTCGAGCTTCACCGCACAAGAAAAAGCCCCGCGCCGGGCTGATCGGCGCGGGGCGTTCCGGAGACGCGGAAGGTCGGTCTAGCAGGCGTAGCTGAAGCGCTGGACCACATAGCCGCCGATGTAGGGGTCCCAGACCCGCCGGCGGCCCCAGCAGGTCGCGTAGCCGTAGTCGTCGTCGTAGTAGTAGCCCGGCCCGTAGTAGGCGCCGCCGTAGTACGGCCGGCTGTAGTAGTGATGGCCGCTGGAGAGGGCGCTGCCGAGCGCCAGGCCCACGATGCCGCCGGCGATCGCGGCCCCGGCCGCGTTGCCGCCGCCGTGGTGGTAGTAGTGGCCGCCGTAGCCGCCGTGATAGCCACCGTGATAGCTGCCGCCGCCGTGATGCCACGACTGGGCGTCGGCAGGCGTCGCCACGCCGGCGACCGAGGCGCCCAGGGTCAGGGCCGCCATCCCCCCGGTGATGATCTTGTGCATTGGAACCTCCAATTCCGTTCCATCAAGGGTCAAACGCTCACCGGAGCGGTGCGCTCCCTCGGCAAGGTTAACGGAAGGGTGGTCCTGGCCGGCTGAACCCAGCCTGAACGGCGGGTTCAGGTGGGATCGGAGGGCGCTTCAGGCTGTGACGGCCGGCAAGACGCCGCAGGCCTTGGCGAGGCGACCTCTGGTCGCCCTTCGCCCCACGCGGGAGAAGGTGTCGCCGCAGGCGACGGATGAGGGGGCCCCGGACCTCTCAGCGCGTGCTGAGGCCGGCTAAGGCGCTGATTCTCCGGCGGAGACCTTTGCCGAGCTGCAGGTCCGCTCAGCGGCGGGCGCCGGAGGGCCCCCTCATCCGACGGCTTCGCCGCCACCTTCTCCCGCGTGGGGAGAAGGGATGCCAGAGGTCACCCGGTCCCGAGCGCCACAGGCCCCTGACGCTCCGCGCGTTCTCGGCAAGAGCCGAATGCGATCCCCTGCCCTCTGCGGGGAGGGGCCCACCCCATCAGGATCAGGCGTTCACATCCACCACGACGCGCCCGCGCAGCTTGCCCTCGACGATGTCGGCGCCCAGGCGCGGCAGGTCGGCGAAGGGGGCGGTGGTGGTCATGGCGGCCAGCTTGCCGAGGTCCAGATCCTTCGCCAGCCGGCTCCAGGCTTCCTCGCGGTCGGCCTTGGGCCGCATCACGCTGTCGATCCCCGCGAGGGTGACGCCGCGCAGGATGAAGGGTGCGACGGAGGCGGGCAGGTCCATGCCCTGGGCGAGGCCGCAGGCGGCGACCGCGCCGCCGTAGCGGGTGGCGGCCAGGACGTTGGCCAGGGTGTGGCTGCCTACCGCGTCGACCCCGCCGGCCCAGCGCTCGCGCGCCAGCGGCCGGCCCGGTGCGGCGTAGTCGGCCGCGTCCATCACCTCGGCCGCGCCGAGGTTCAGCAGGTAGTCGCCTTCGCTGGCCTTGCGCCGGGACGAGGCGACGACCCGGTAGCCGAGCCTGGCCAGGATCGCCGTGGCGACCGAGCCGACGCCGCCGGCCGCGCCGGTGACCACCACCTCGCCCTTGTCCGGGGTCACGCCGTGGCGCTCCAGGGCCATCACGCACAGCATGGCCGTGTAGCCGGCGGTGCCGATGGCCATGGCCTCGGCGTTGGAGATGACGTCGGGCAGCTTCACCAGCCAGTCGCCTTTCACGCGCGCCATCTGGGCGTAGCCGCCGTGGTGCGTCTCGCCGACGCCCCAGCCGTTCAGCACCACCCGGTCGCCCGCCTTGAAGCCGGGGTTGGACGAGGCGGTGACCTCGCCGGCGAAGTCGATGCCCGGGATCAGCGGCCAGACCCGCACCACCGGCGACTTGCCGGTGAGCGCCAGGCCGTCCTTGTAGTTCACGGTCGAGTGGCTGACGCGCACGGTGACGTCGCCGTCCATCAGGTCGTCGGTCGTCAGCTGCTCGACGCGCGCCTCCTGCCCGGTCTCGGTCTTGTGCAGGCGCAGCGCGCGGAAGGTCTCGGCCATGGGATCCTCTGGAATTCTCCCTCCCCTTCATGGGGAGGGACAGCGAAGCGAAGCTTCGCAGGGTGGGGGAGCGGGGGTGAGGGGTAAGGCGCCAACTGGTTAGCGTAAATGGAAGCGCCGCACTTCCCCACCCTGGCCGCTGCGCGGCCTTTCCCTCCCCATGAAGGGGAGGGAGGGCTATTCGGCCGCCTTCGGGGCGGGCGGCGTCAGCCCGAAGCGGTCGCCGCGGCGGCCGCGGACGGCGAGGTCGACGCTGGCGAGGCGATTGACGCCCGGCACGCGCATCTCGTTGCCCGGCATCCACATCATCGCCACGTAGTCGCCCAGGCTGTCCTCGACGGCGTTGGTGAAGCCTTGCGCGTCCTGGGCCTTGTTCATCTGCAGCTTGGCCATGCGCAGGGTCTCTGGCGTGTTCTCGGCCACACGGCGGGCGTAGGCGAAGGTCTCCCGCTCGAGGTCGGCCGGCGCCAGCACCCGATTGACGAGGCCCAGGCCGGCCGCTTCGGCGGCGCCGATGAAGCGGCTCTCGAACACCAGCTCCTTGGCCTTGCGCACGCCGATGTCCCAGGGGATCGAGTTGTACTCGACGAACCCGCCCAGGAACTCGGCGGTCTCGACGGCGAACACGATGTCCATCGCCGCCGCCAGCATCCAGCCGGCGTAGATGCAGTAGCCCTCGACCATGGCGATGGTGGGCTTGGGAAAGTTGCGCCACTTCAGGAGCAGGTCGAGGTTGTACTTCTTGAACTGGTCGTAAGTCTGGATGCCGGGCTTGGCCCCCAGCGCGCGGCGGTAGGCCATGCCCTCCTCGGTGCCGAGGTCGTGGCCGGTGGAGAACACCCCGCCCGAGCCGCGCACGATCACCACGCGCACGTCCTCGTCCGCCCGCGCCAGGTCGAACGCCTGGTCGATCTCGTCGAGCATGCGGTAGCTCTGGGCGTTGCGCGCCGCCGGCCGGTTCAGGGTGATCACCCCCAGCGGCCCGTCCTTGGCGTAGAGGATGTCGTGGAATTCCATGCGCGCGCTCCCTTGTCTTCTTGGGAGCGCACGATAGCGGCGTATCGGCGGGACGAAAGCGGAAGCTAGTGTCCCGATTCCGAAGTTCGCATGCGCATGGTGGCGGCTCCGACGAACTTCGGAATCGATAAGGACACTAGCCATGCCTATGTTTCTAGTGTGCTTTTACGGATCTGAAGTTCGCACCGGAGACGACCCCAATCTCATGCGAACTTCAGATCCAGCACACTAGTTCAGCAGCACCGCGCGCGGACCGCCGCGGGTCTCGATGCGGCGCATCACCGCCACCCCCGAACCGGTGTCGCCGACGGGCTTGGCCACCGTGATAACGAACCAGCCGCCGTCCGGGAGGCCGGTGAAGGTGAAGTGGTTCTGGGCGTCGCACGTGGCCTTGCGCACGAAGCTCGTATAGTCGCCCGGGGGCGCCGAGGGCGTGCGCGCGCGCACCGTCTCGACCGGCACGGCGGCGCTGACCGGCGAACCGTAGAGGATGGTCATCCGCCGCCGGCTCCAGGGAGTCTCCGGGGTCAGGATGACGTCCGTGCCGGCGCAGCTGTAGCGCGTCGGGCCGGCGTGGTAGCCCATGGTCCCCTGCAGCGAGGCGCGGCCGGGCACGGTCGACCAGGCGAAGTCCTCGGCCCGGAACACGGTGGCGGACGGCGGCGGGCCGGCGGTCGGCGGCGGTGGGGGCGGCCCGCCCGTGGTCTCGCAGGCGGCCAGGCTGACGGCGGCGAGGGCGATGAGGATCGTGCGCTTCATGGCCCGCAACCCTAAGTCCTGCGGCCGGCGTCGGCAACGCCGCGGCGCCCGTCCGGGTGCGAAATCCCCTTGGCGGGGCCTTGCTGAACGGCGATAAGCTCGGAGCCAAGGCCGGCGTGAAGACGGCCGCCGTTCATTCATTTCAAGGAATCGGGAGAGGACCGCATGAAGGCCGCCGTATTGCGCGAAGTTCGCACGCCGCTGCAGATCGAAGACGTGCAGATCAACAAGCCGGGCCCGCACGAGGTCCTGATCCGCACCGTCGCCGCCGGCGTCTGCCACTCCGACCTGCACTTCATCGAAGGCTCGTATCCGCACCCGCTGCCGGCCGTGCTCGGCCACGAGAGCGCCGGCATCGTCGAGCAGGTCGGCTCCGAGGTGCGCACGGTGAAGCCGGGCGACCACGTGATCACCTGCCTGTCGGCCTACTGCGGCCACTGCGAGGCCTGCCTGACCGGCCACCTCAGCCTGTGCGTCAGTCCCGAGACCAAGCGCGACCAGGGCGACGAGCCGCGCCTGACGTCGGCCAAGGGCCCGATGATGCAGTACCTGAACCTGTCGTCGTTCGCCGAGCAGATGCTGATCCACGAGCATGCGTGCGTGGCCATCCGCAAGGACATGCCGCTCGACCGCGCCGCCCTGATCGGCTGCGGGGTGATGACCGGCGTCGGCGCGGCGATCCACACCTCGTCGGTGCGTCCGGGCGAGACCGTGGCCGTGATCGGCTGCGGCGGCGTCGGCCTGGCGGCCATCAACGGCGCGGCGATCGCCGGCGCCGGGCGCATCATCGCCATCGACATGGCCAAGGGTAAGGACAACCTCGCCCGCAGCTTCGGCGCCACCGACTTCGTCTGCGCGGCCGAAACCGACGCCGTGAAGGAAGTCCTGGAGATGACCAAGGGCGGCGTGCACCACAGCTTCGAGGCCATTGGCCTCGCCAAGACCGCCGAGCAGGCGTTCAACATGCTGCGCCGCGGCGGCACGGCCAACGTGATCGGCATGATCCCGGTCGGCCAGACGATCAGCCTGATGGGCGCGGCGTTCCTGGGCGAGAAGCGCATCCAGGGCTCGCTGATGGGCTCCAACCGCTTCCCGGTCGACATGCCGCGCCTGGTGGACTTCTACCTGTCCGGCAAGCTGAAGCTCGACGAGATGATCTCGCGTCGCATCAAGCTCGAGGAGGTCAACTCGGCCTTCGACGAGATGAAGACCGGCCAGATCGCCCGCTCGGTGATCGTGTTCGACGCCTAAGAGACGGGCCCCTGGTCCGGAATACGAAAGCGCCCCGGCCGCAAGGCCGGGGCGCAGTCGTTTCTGGCGGTCTCTTGCCGGCCTACCGCGTGCAGTAGTGACGGTAGCCGTCGCGGCCGATGAAGGTGCCCGAGCGCCAGTCGAAGCCCGGCATCGCCGAGCAGCGGCGGCGCCAGCCGCGGTCGTAGCGGTGGGCCATGTAGTAGTCGTAGTCGCCGCGGTCGCCGGCGATCGCCGCGCCCAGGGCGAAGCCGAGCACGCTGCCGGCGATGGCCGCCCCGGCGTCCTCGTCCACATAGCGCCCGTCGCGCCAGACGTAGTGGTGGTGATGGCGGTGCTCCCAGCGCATCCGCTCGCGGCAGTCGTACGGGCGCTCGCCCGCGAAGCAGCCGCGCCATTGCACCAGCTGGAGCTGGGCGTCGCCTGACGTGGCGACGGCCGGCTGCAGGGCCTGGGCCGACACCCCTGTGGCGCCGACGAGCGAGGCGGCCGCGAGGGCCGTGGCGATGATCGTTTTCATGGCGTTCCTGATCCCTGAATCCCCTGTCACGTGTCCCCCGAAGACGTGACCAGAACGCAGAACCTTGGGTTTGGCTCCGCATCAGGGTTAAGTTGCTGTTTACGCAAAGTTTTTGCCTTGACGGCCCGGTCGGCCAGGCGTCAACTGCGGCTCGGGCGGGGGCGCCCAACCGTCGCAAGGTCGCTGCACATGTCCCGCCGTAACCGCCTCTTGCGCAGCATCGAGCAGCGCTGGATCGCCCGCTTCGGCGAGCCGCCGACCATTCGCACCGACCCGGCGCTGATGCTGCGGATCCTGGACGACGACGAGCGCCGGCCCCGGCCCTTGGAAGCCGCCGCCGAGGCCGTCAGGCCGATGTAGCCGGCGGCAGCGCGGCCAGGATCTGGCGCTCCTCGGGATAGGGATCGTTGACCGCCCGGCTGACGACGTTGAACAGCATCGTCGAGCGCGACCGCTCGTCGTAGCGCGGCCAGGACGACAGGCCCGAGGCGTTGGGGCTGCCGGTGCGGGCGAAGGCGATCCAGGCCTCGGACATCTGGTCGGCGAGCTTCTGGGCGTCCGCGGCCACGGGACCGAGCAGCGAGGCCGACTTGCCGACGTTGTCGAACACCAGCGGCAGGTCCAGCGCCTGCGGGCTCTTCAGGTGGTCGACCGGCGTCTCGAACTCGAGCCGGTAGACGTAGGCCCCGGCCGCGTGCTGGGCCGCCTTGCGCTCCGCCAGGGCGAGGGCGCGCGCGCCCTGTCCGCGCAGGGTGGTGATGTGGAAATAGAGGTCGCTCGGCGAGGCCTGCGGCCGCAGGCGGCGGAAGTCGGCGATCACCTTGTCGGGATCGCCCCCGCCCAGCACCGGCCCCAGCCGCGCCTTCAGGCCGGACCAGTCCAGGCCGAACAGCGCCGGCTCGGCCCCGATCGTGGTCTCGGTGGCAGTGTAGCCGACCAGGATCGGCACGTCGGCGCTGAGCGCCGGGGCGTCGGGGCTGAACGGGTCGCGCGTCAGGTTGCGGCCGTCGACCACCGGTCCGAAGCGGCCGCCGGCGTCCCAGGCGGCCTTGATCGCATCGACCAGGCGGCTGGTCGGCGCGCCCTTCAGGGCGTCGGGATGCTCCGGATTGACCATCAGGTGGTGGCAGACCGCCTGGGCGGTGCGGGTGGCCTCCTCCGGGGAGATCGCCTGCAGCTGGGCGCCGCTCTG
>DASZQQ010000053.1:0-10137 GCA_035549595.1 Caulobacteraceae bacterium | reverse complement strand
GATCTCGCTCATGGTTTGGCCGCCGGGGGCGGAGCAGCGGGGTTCGGTGTGACCGGAGCCGCCGGCGGGGCCGCCGCGGGGGCCGGCATCGGCGAGCGCCGGGCTGTCACGATCGGCACGGCGGGCTCCAGCATCTGGCCGGCCATCTCGGGGGCGCCGGCGGTCGGCGAGACCGGCAGGGCCAGGATCTTGCGCACCACGTCCATGCCCTCGACCACGTGGCCGAAAGCGGCGAAGCCGGCGTTGTCGCCGGGGGCCTTGGGGTCGGCGTCCAGGTACGAGGCGTCGCCGACGCAGACGAAGAAGTCCGAGCGCGCCGTGCCCTGCTCGCGGCGCGCCAGGGAGATCGTGCCGTCCTTGTGCAGGATGCCGGTCTTCAGGGTGCTCTCGTGCGCGATCGGCGGCAGCAGCTTGGCGCCGTCGCGGATGCCGGCCTGCACCAGGCCGAACTGCGGCGCGCCGGGGGCCTTGACCGCCCGGTAGAACGACGACCCGTCGTAGCGGTGCGTATCCACGTAGCGCAGGAAGTTGGCGACGCTGATCGGCGCCCGGTCGCCGGCCAGCTCGAGCACGATCGGCCCCTGCCCCGTCTGCAGCGTCACGCGCACCACGCCCGGCGAGGCCGGGTCGGCCCAGACGCGCGTGGCGGCGAGCGCGCCGGCGCCGGCGAGGACGTGGCGACGGGCGGGTCTGAAGGACATCGGGCGCTCTCCGAACTGCACTGGCTCGTCTTATAGCGTCAGGGATCTGCATCCCGGTAGCGGGCGACGGCCGGATCCTCGGCCGCCTGCGCCAGCACCCAGTCGCGGAAGGCGGCGATCTTGCGCGAGCGGCGCCGCTCGGCCGGATAGGCCAGCCAGTGGCCCGCCGAGACCCGGATCACGGTCTCGAACGGCTGCACCAGGCGCCCCTCGGCGATCTCGCGGGCGAAGAAGATCGGCGAGACCAGGGCCGCGCCGTGCCCGGAGAGCGCGCTCGCCACCTCGATGGTCTGCATGTCGGCCGCCAGGCGCGGGCCGGCCGCGAGCGGCGCATCGCGCACCCCGGCCTCGGCGAACCACGCGGCCCAGTCCGCCTCCGTGCCGATCCGCGGCGCCGCCAGCAGATCCTCGGGCCGGGCGAGGCCGCCCAGGGCGTCGCGCAGCGCCGGCGTCAGCAGCGGCGTGGCGATCGAGGGGAACAGGTAGCGGCTCTCCAGCTCCGGCCAGGTCCCCGATCCGCCGCGCAGGGCGACGTCGACGTTCTCCCGCGCCAGGTCGATCAGGCGGCTCGACGTCTCGAGCCGCACCGCGAGCCCCGGGTGCGCGAGCTGGAACGAGCCCAGGCGCGGCGCCAGCCACTGGGTCGCCAGCGACTGCAGGGTGCTGATGGCCAGCACCCCCTCGGAGGTCTCGGTGATGTCGGTGACGGCGGCGTTCAGCAGGTTTACCGCCTCGCTGGCCGCCCGCGAAAGCCGCTCGCCCGCCGGCGTCAGGGCGACCTCGCGCGGCAGACGCCGGAACAGGGCCTGGCCCAGGCGCTGCTCCAGCGCGCGCACCTGCCAGCTCACCGCCGCCTGGGTGACGCCGAGCGCCTCGGCGGCCCGGGTGAAACTCTTCAGGCGCGCGGCCGCCTCGAACACGCGCACAGCGCTGAGCGGGATGGAGCCGAGAGCATCTGCCATAAGTAGCGCTAATGGGTAGACCAGGAACTCCCGTTTGTCGAGCGTGCCCTGGAACGGCATCTTGCGCCCACGAAATCAAGGGACCCGGACGGAGAGAGACTATGGAAGAAGCGCACGTGATCCATAAGCCGCAGCCGGTGGGATGGGTGTGGGTGGCGCAGCTGCTCGCCGAGGCCATCCACGACCGCCGGACCCAGACCGCCAAGGCCGAGACGCCGTGCGGGCGCTGGTACCCGGCCGGTCCCACGATCTGCCCGGACGATCTGCACAACCTGGCCGCCCCGCGCTGAGGCCGGGGCTTAGAAGGAGGGGCGCGCGCCGGCTCACCAGCCCCGCAGCCGGCGCCGCCGCCTTCACGCCGACTGCAAGCCGCCTTCAGGGCGTCACCTGGCCGACGCGGCTGTGGCCGCGGGCGTAGGCGGCGTAGACCGCCAGCCCGGCGGCGTTCCAGCCGGCGAAGATCAGCATGGTCTTGGTTTGCAGGCTGAAGAACAGATAGAGGCAGCCCAGCACCGCCAGCGGTCCCACGACCCAGGGCGCCGGGCAGCGGAAGGCGCGGAAGCGGTCGGGCTCCGTGCGCCGCAGGACCAGCATCGAGGCGGCCGTGGCCGAGAACGCCAGCAGGGTCCCGGCGTTGGCGATCTCGGCGATGATCTTCAGCGGGAAGACGCCGGCGATCACGGCCGCCACCACGCCGGTGAACAGCGTCACCGCCGTCGGCACGCCGCGCGGCCCGATGCTGGCGAGGCCCCGGGGGATCAGGCCGTCGCGGGCCATGGCGAAGAAGATCCGCGTCTGGCCGTACATGAACACCATGATCACGGTCGGCAGAGCGACGACCGCCGCCGTGCCGATCGCCGCCGCCGCGAGGGGATGGTCGAGAGCCCGCAGGACGAAGGCCAGCGGCTCGCTGCTCTTCGAGAACACGGCGTAGGGCGAGGCGCCGAGCGCCACTGCCGCGACGGCCATGTAGAGCACGGTGCAGACCGCCATCGAGCCGAGGATGCCGATGGTCAGGTCCCGCGCCGGGTCGCGCGTCTCCTCGGCGGCGGTGGAGATGGCGTCGAAGCCGTAGAAGGCGAAGAAGATCAGGGCCGCGGCGGCCATCACCCCGTGCTTGACGCCGTCGGGCCCGGCGTGGGCGCCGAAGCCGAACGGCATGAACGGCTGGAAGTTCGAGGCCTTGAAGGCCGGCGCCGCCAGGGCGATGAACGCCGCCAGCGCCGTCAGCTTGACCAGCACCAGGGCGAAGTTCACCCGCGCGCTCTCGCGCGTGCCGACCAGCAGCATGCCGGTCACCGCCAGGGCGATCAGGATCCCCGGCACATTGACCACCCCGCCTGCCCCCGGTCCCGCCAGCAGCGCCTCGGGCACGCCCCAGCCCCAGCCGCGGATCAGGCCCGCCGCATAGCCGGACCAGCCGACCGAGACCGCGCTGGCCACGACCGTGTACTCCAGGATCAGGCTCCAGCCGACCACCCAGGCGAACACCTCGCCCACGGCGTGGTAGCTGTAGGCATAGGCGCTGCCGGCCGCCGGCATCAGCGTCGCCATCTCGGCATAGGCCAGGGCCGCGCAGGCGCACACCGCCCCGGCGATGACGAACGAGACGATCACCGCCGGTCCCGCCAGGCCCGCGCCGACGCCGGTCAGGGTGTAGATCCCCGTGCCGACGATCCCGCCCACCCCCAGCGCCACCAGGTGCGGCCACCCGAGCGTGCCCTTCAGGCGGGCCTGCGGATTGGCGTGAAGCTCGTCGATCGACTTGCGGCGCATGATTCCCCTCGCCGTCGCGGACTCATGGGGTGATTGAGAGGCGCTCGTCGAGCACGGTGGTCCCCAGGGCCAGCCAGACTATTTCGTCCGTACGCGCCGTCGTGACGAAACACCGATGGCAGATGATCTGCTCTTGCTCCTCGGCAGAGACTCCGTCGAGGTCGCCGCGCCCGGCGCCATGACTTCGGGCGTCAACGTTGAACCAGAGCCTGCCCTCCAGGGCGTAGTCCCGGCGAAAGCCCGTGCGCCATTGCGAGTTCGATCCCCAGCCGTGCGAGGCGTCCACGCACGAGCGATTGCGGCGCCGAAACGCCCAATAGAGCGGCGATGTCTCTGCCACCGCCTTGTCAATGCGCCGTTTGCCCGCCCGGACCACGACCCCGGCGCGGGAGAACAGCATCGGACCGAGGGTGTGGGCGGGCCACAGTTCGTCAACGACGCTGGCAGACTCGTCGGGATCGGCGCTCTGCTCGACCACGACGATCTCATGGAAGAACGGCGACCAGCCCCGCTCGACTCGCGTGAAGCCGAGAGCCGTCAGAAACTTGTCGTACGCGCTGACCGAGATGGGCTTAGACCAGTCGTCGGGAGGCACGCATCCCGGCCGGTCCTCGACCACACGCGTTGGCTGGAATCCCAACGTCAATATCTGCTGCACGCGCGAGAGCGCGTAGAGGCGCCAGAGGTCTTGTTCGTCCGCCGGTGGGATCGGGTCACCGCGCCTGCCGGCGAATGCCTCAAGCCAACCGCGCTCTTCACCTCCGTCCGCCTGCAGCCACGCGTCCAGGACCTCGACGGCCGGCGTGTCGTCTCCACTAAGCAATGCGTTGTAAAGCCCGCGTGCGCCCTTCATCGCCCCTACGCCATCGCCAGTTCCATCGGCACGTACTTCTCGCGCATCGTCACCAGTTCCTCGGCGGCGGTGGGGTGGACGGCGCAGGTGGAGTCCCACTGCGGCTTGGTGACGCCCATCTTGATGGCGATGGCGGCCATCTGGATCATCTCCGGGGCGTCGGGGCCGACGATGTGGCAGCCGAGGATCTTCTGCGTGCCGGCGTCGACCACCAGCTTCATCAGCATGCGCTCCTCGCCGCCGTAGAAGGTGGATTTCATCGGCCGGAAGACGGCGCGGTAGATGTCGACCTTGCCGACCTTGTGCCGGGCCTCGGCCTCGGTCAGGCCGACCGCGCCGATCGGCGGCTGCGAGAACACCGCGCTCGCCACCGTGTCGTGGTCGAAGCTGGTCGGGTTGTCGCGGAACACGGTCTCGGCGAAGGCCGCGCCCTCGCGGATCGCCACGGGCGTCAGGTTGATGCGGTCGGTGACGTCGCCGACGGCCCAGATGTTGTCGACGTTGGTCTTCGAGAAATTGTCGACGATCACGGCGCCCTTGTCGTTCAGCACCACGCCGGCCTTCTCCAGGCCGAGGCCCTCGGTGTAGGGCTCGCGTCCGGTGGCGTACATCACCACCTCGGTGGTCTCGACGTGGCCGCTGGTCAGGTGGCTGACGAGGCCGTCGGCCCCCTTCTCGATCTTCGTGTGCTCACAGCCCAGGATCACCTTGATCCCGCGCTTCTCGATCTCGCCGGTCAGGTGGCTGCGCACGTCGTTGTCGAAGCCGCGCAGGATGTTGGCGCCGCGGTACATCAGGGTGGTCTCGACGCCGAGGCCGGCGAAGATGCCGGCGAACTCCACGGCGATGTAGCCGCCGCCGACGATCAGGATGCTCTTGGGCAGCTTCGGCAGGTGGAACGCCTCGTTGGAGGTGATCGCGTGCTCGATGCCGGGGATGTCCTTCGGCACGGTCGGGCGCCCGCCGGTGGCGATCAGCACCTTGTCGGTGGTGAACACCTCGCCGGTGTCCATCAGCCTGACCGTGTGGGCGTCCTGCAGCTCGGCCCGGGCGTGGACGACGTCGGCGCCGGCGTTCTGCAGGTTGCTGACGTAGATCCCCGACAGGCGGGCGATCTCGACGTCCTTGGCCTGGATGAACTTCGCCCAGTCGAAGGTCATGTCGCAGTGCGACCAGCCGAAGCCCTCCGCGGCCTTGAAGTGGCTGGCGAACTCGCTGGCGTAGACCATGAACTTCTTCGGCACGCAGCCGCGGATCACGCAGGTGCCGCCGACGCGGTGCTCCTCGGCGATGCCGACCCTCGCCCCGGTCATGGCCGCCAGGCGCGCCGCGCGCACGCCGCCGGACCCGGCGCCGAGGACGAAGAGGTCGTAGTCGTACTGGGCCAAGGGCTGCTCCTTCACGCTGTCAGGGTGACGACGCCGGCGTCCGTCCCCAGGAGGGCGCGCCGCGCCAGCCCCAGGAACAGGCCGTGCTCGACCACGCCGGTCACGGCCTTCAGCGCCGCCGCCCTGGCGGCGGGATCGTCGATCGCGCCGAGGGCCGCGTCATAGATAAGATTGCCGCCGTCGGTGCGCACCACCGCGCCGTCCTTCACCCGCAGGCGGGCCTCGGCCGCGAAGCCGTGGGCCTTCAGCACCGCGTTCACGCGCCGGGCGGTGGTCGAGTGGCCGAAGGCGACGACCTCGATCGGCAGCGGGAAGGCGCCGAGCTTCGGCACGTTCTTCGAGCCGTCGGCGATGGCGACGCAGGTCTTCGAGGCCTCCCACACCAGCTTCTCGCGCAGCAGGGCCGCCCCGCCGCCCTTGATCAGGGAGAGTCCCGGGCCGATCTCGTCGGCGCCGTCGACGGTGAGGTCGATCTGCCCGGCCTCGTCGAGCTCGAGCAGCGGGATCTTCATCAGCCGGGCGAGGTCGGCGGTGGCCTCGCTGGTGGCGACGCCGCGGATGTCGGCCTTGCGGGCGCCGAGCGCGCGCACGAACCAGGCCGCGGTCGAGCCGGTGCCCAGGCCCACGACCATGCCGGGCTCGACGAGGTCGGCCGCGGCCTCGCCCACGGCGCGCTTCTGTTCGTCGGGTGTCATCGCTTGGTCCCCCTCGCCTGCGAGCCTCAGCCCAGGCCCTTTTCGCGCCGCTTGCGGGCGCGGAATTCGGCCGCCCAGCCCGGCTTCTCGGCCTGGCGGCCGCGGCCCAGCGCCAGGGCGTCGGCGGCGACGTCCTCGGTGATTACCGAGCCGGAGCCGGTGTAGGCGCCGTCGCCTATCGTCACCGGCGCCACCAGGGCGCTGTTGGAGCCGATGAAGGCCCCCTCGCCCACGTGGGTGTCGTATTTGTCGAAGCCGTCGTAGTTGCAGAAGATCGTGCCGGCGCCGATGTTGGCGCCCGCTCCGACCGTGCCGTCGCCGAGATAGGCCAGGTGGTTGGCCTTGGCCCCCTTGCCGACCCTGACCTTCTTGACCTCGACGAAGTTGCCGATGTGGGCGTCCTCGCCGATGTCGGCGCCGGGCCGCAGCCGCGCATAGGGCCCGACCAGGGCGCCGGCGCGCACCCTCGCCCCCTCCAGGTGGCTGAAGGCGCGGATCACGGCCCCGGTCTCCACCGTCACGCCGGGCGCGAAGACCACGTTCTGCTCGATGACGACGCCCGGCTCGACCTTCGTGTCCCAGGCGAACCACACCGTCTCGGGCGCCGGCATGGTGACTCCGTTCTCCAGCATGTCGCGCCGGCGGCGGGCCTGGAACTCGGCCTCGGCGATGGCGAGCTCTGCCTGGGAGTTCACGCCCTGGAAGTCGGCCTCGTCGGCGAAGGCGACCTTGACGCTGCGACGCGATTCGGTGGCGAGGCCGACGATGTCGGTCAGGTAGTACTCGCCCTTGGCGTTGGCGTTGCCGACCTTGCCCAGCAGTTCGAACAGCACCTCGGCGCTGGCCGCCAGGATGCCGCTGTTGCAGGCGCGCACGGCCAGCTCGTCCGGCCGCGCGTCCTTGGCCTCGACGATGCGCAGCAAGAGGCCCCCGCCACCCAGGATCAGGCGCCCGTAGGCCCCCGGCTCGGCCGCCTCGAAGCCCAGCACGGCGACATCCGCCCCGCCCGCGCGCAGGTCGAACAGCGGCGCCATCGGCCCGGCCGCCAGGATGCCGTCGGCGTAGGTGACGATCACGTCGCCGGAGAAGCCCTTCAGCGCCTCCCTGGCCGCCAGGACCGCGTGGCCGGTGCCGAGCGGCGGATCCTGCACCGCCACCGCGTCCGGCCCCAGGCGCCTTTCGACCGCCTTGCGCACCTGCGGCATGTCGGCGCCGACGACGACCACGATCTTCCCGCAGCCGAGCTGCTCGGCGGAATCGATGGCGTGGTCCAGCAGCGTGCGCCCGCCCACGGTGTGCAGCACCTTCGGCGTCGGCGACTTCATGCGGGTGCCCTTGCCGGCGGCGAGGATGATAGCGGCGCGTGCGGTCATTCGGATCCCCTGGCGACTCTTTCAGCCCCTTGCCATGCCGGGGGCTTTAGCGGAAACGGCGAGGCGTTTCGACCGGAGTTCAGCCCGTTGTCCCTGCCCGCCGCCAGTCAGGCCCTCGCCGGCGCCACCGTCGTGTTCGACCTCGACGGCACCCTGATCGACACGGCGCCGGACCTGATCGGCACGCTGAACCTCGTCCTCGCCGAACAGAACCTGCCGGCGCTGGAGTTCGCCTCGGCCCGCAACCTGATCGGCGCGGGGGCCAGGGCCCTGATCGCGCGCGGCTTCGCAGCCGCCGGCGAGCCGCTGGACGAGGCCCGCATGGGGCCCCTGTTCGCCCGCTTCATCGACCTCTACCTCGGCCGCATCGCCGACGAGAGCGCGCCCTTCCCCGGCATGGTCGAGGCCCTCGACGCGCTCGAGGCCGCCGGCGCGCGGCTCGCCGTCTGCACCAACAAGCGCACCGGCCTTTCCGTGGCCCTGATGGATGCGCTGGGCCTCACGCACCGCTTCGCCGCCATCGTCGGCGCCGACGACGCCCCCGCGCCCAAGCCCGACCCCAGCCACCTCACCACCGCCATCGCCCGCGCCGGCGGCGACTCGGCCCGGGCGGTGATGATCGGCGATTCCATCTCCGACGCCGGCGCGGCCCGCGCCGCGGGCGTGCCCCTGGTGCTGGTCAGCTTCGGCTACACCGACATCCCGGTGGCGCAGCTCGGCGCCGACGTCCTCATCGACCACTACGACCAGCTGCAGGCCGCGTGCGAGGCGCTTCTCTCCCCCTTGTCCGCCCCCGCCTGAACCGCTATAGCCCCTCCCCTTCCTGACTGGCCGGATGCGTAGCTCAGCGGGAGAGCACCTCGTTCACACCGAGGGGGTCACAGGTTCAATCCCTGTCGCATCCACCAGCGGAAGTTTTTGACTTAGCTGGCTTTCGGCCGAATCCGCCACGGCGCGAACAGCTCGCTCCTTAGAATAAACCCCGGAAACCGAGTCCTCGTCCAGGGCGCCGAGGGCTATGACATCCTGCTCCGGATGCTCGAGCCGCACGAGTTGGCCGCCGCCTTCGGCGGCGACGACCGGGCCTGCGAGTTCGCCGGCACGAAGACCGCCCAGATCAAGCAGATCGGCAATGCCGTCTCGGTCTCGAAGATGGAGGCCTGCGTCGGCGCGATCATGGCCGAAGCGGCGCTGAACCTTCGGGCGCTGGAGCAGCCAGTGGCGAGGCCGGCGGTTGCGGTCTCTGGAGGCGGCCGTGGCTGACGTAGTCGTCCAATATCTCACGCAGTTCGTTCCCCCGCTTTCCAGCGTTGGTGATCAGCTCGGCCAGGATGCCGAGGGCCGTATCCAACTTGTCCTGCGGGATACTGCTGGCGATCTTGAAACTCTCCAGCGTCCGGATCGCCTTGAGCGCCGCGGCGAGGGTGCCGGGAAACGTGGAGAACTTTGTCATCGCCTCTCCATTGGGGAGTTGCCAGATCGGGAAGTCCCGCATGGCGTTCAAGTCGACCTCGATCGACAAGGCCAAGCTCGCGAAGTCGGCCCTCCGGCCGTCGAGCCGCAGAAGCCGCTCTACGATCGCAATCCGGTTCACGGCCAGAACTGCCAAGCCGACGGCCCGCGCCCGCAGTTGCCGACGATCCTGGAGAGCCTGTTCGGCAATACGCTCAAGCTCGCGGGCATGGGCGAGGTCGACCTGCCATCGGACAAACAATGCGCTTGCGAAGATCGCGCCGATCGACCCGACAGCCTGAACCCAGGCCGCTGTCGCGGGTTGGATCAGGAACTGGATCACCCCGCCGGATGGTCCGGTGGCGACGGCGGCCAGTGCGACCAGCCATAGCAGACACATCACGCCCATGACGGCGTCCCAGGCCCAAGGTCTCATGGAGCGAAGCTTCCCACGATTCCCGCGGAGGCCGCATGAGCACACGGCTTAGCCCGCCAGGCGCGCGCCGCCCCCCCTCGCCGGCGACGAGCCCCCGGCGCTTCCTGAGGCCGAAGCCTTGCTGGGAACAACTCTACCGTTCACAGTCGCGACTCTGCACACCGAGATTACAAGTGACGGCGCGCGACGCCCGGGGTCAGACGCAACTTCAATATGACCCGCGGCCCAGATCAGGGCGCTGTTCGTCCCGCCCCAGGAGGGTACCCCATGCCGAGACGCGCCGCTGGCCCGCGCCTCCACTTCCGCCAGAGCTGCAGGGACCGCCGCTCAGGCCGCCGACTCCCCCACGTTCTGATCGACCTGCTGGCCAGACTGCTCTACCGGCAAGGCTGCGGCGAGCGCGCGGCTCGCAACAGGGCGGCGTTCAGGACGAGGTCGTCCGGGCAGCGGGTCACATCCCGCCGGCTCCGCTACACCACAGCGACCTGGTCCGACTGCGAG
>DASZQQ010000052.1:0-1573 GCA_035549595.1 Caulobacteraceae bacterium | reverse complement strand
CGTACCGGGCGGAAGCGCGGTCGTCCAGGCGGCCGCCTTCGCCGACCGGGCCAACGCCGAACGCGCCGCCGCGCGGCTCTCCGCCGCCGGCGAGGCCAGCATCGAGCCCCTGGACCGCGACAGCGGCCGCCTCTGGCGGGTCGTGGTGCGCAGCCAGGGCGGCGCCGAAGACCTGCGCCAGCGCGTCGTCGCCGCCGGCTTCGAAGGCGCCCGCGTGCTCGGCGGGTACTGACGGCGAAGCCGTCGGACCACCAGCCAAGGGGTCTGTGTTTGGTCTGAAACGCCGCGCCGAAGGCGAGGCCGGATTTTAACGCAGAGGGCGCAGAGAAGGCGCAGAGATCGCAGAGGGTCTGAGCCCCTTTGCGTCCTCCGCGCCTTCTCTGCGATCTCTGCGTTACAAAGCCCAAGCCGCCGCCGCCCGAGCCTCGCAAGGATCGCGCTTCGCGCAGGGCGACTCCGCACGGCCTGGCGAGCCATCGCCGACGCCCCTGGACTTCCGGGGCGAAGCCGCCAATGTGCCGGCGCATGGCGCGCGGGCGGTTCATCACATTCGAGGGCGGGGAGGGGGGCGGGAAGTCGACCCAGATTCTGCGGCTCGAGGCGCGGCTGAAGGCGGCCGGGCATTCGGTGGTGCGCACGCGCGAGCCCGGCGGTTCGCCGGGAGCTGAGGCGATCCGGCCGCTGCTCCTGACCGGCGACGTGAACCGCTGGTCGGCGACGACCGAGACCCTGCTGATGTACGCCGCCCGGCGCGACCACATCGAGCGCGTGATCGAGCCGGCCCTGGCGCGCGGCGACTTCGTGCTGTGCGACCGCTTCTATGACTCCACCCGCGCCTACCAGGGGGCGGCCGGAGGCGCGAGCGAAGCGCTGATCGGGGCGCTGGAGCAGCTGGTGGTGGGCGATACGCGCCCCGATCTGACCCTGGTGCTGGACCTGCCGGCCCAGACGGGGCTCGAGCGCTCGATGGGCCGCCACGCCAACAGCGAGATCCGTTTCGAGGCCAAGGGTATCGCCTTCCACGAGCGCCTGCGCGCGGCCTTCCTGGCGATCGCCGAGCGCGAACCGCAGCGCTGCGCGGTGATCGACGCCAGCGCCTCGATCGACGAGGTGGACGAGGCGGTCTGGCGGTGCGTGTCGGAGCGCCTCGCGTGATCCCGCTACCGCGCGAGGTCTACGACCTGCTGGGCGGCGAGGCGGCGGAGGGCGGCTTCGTGACCGCCCTGGAGCGCGGGCGCCTGCACCACGCCTGGCTGATCACCGGGCCCGAGGGGGTGGGCAAGGCGACGCTCGCCTACCGCATGGCCCGGCGCCTGCTGGGCGCGCGGCCGGACCCGGGACGCGGGATCCTTGGCGCCGCGCCCGAGGACCTGGTGTGCAGACAGGTCGTCGCCCGCTCGCACCCGGACCTGATGGTGCTGCAGCGCGAGGCCGAGGACGGCAAGCCGCGCAAGTCGATCCCGGTGGACGAGGCGCGGGCCCTGCCGGAGTTCTTCTCCAAGTCGCCGGCCTCGGCGCCCTATCGCGTCGCCATCATCGACGCGGCCGACGACCTCAACGTCAACGCCGCCAA
>DASZQQ010000051.1:0-3781 GCA_035549595.1 Caulobacteraceae bacterium | reverse complement strand
CCCGCGCCCGCCAGCTGATCGGCGTCTCGGACACCCGGCGCGACGCGACCTGGGCCGCGGCCCATCCCGAGGACTTCGAGACCCTCGTCGCCATGGGCGCGGCCGATCCCTTCGCCGACGAGCCCGGCCACGCCATGGGCGCGCGCCGGCAGCTGGAGGCCCGGGCCGGGCACGACACCTGGGACCGGCTGGACCGGATCGCCTGTCCGGTGATGATCGCCGCCGGCCGCTACGACGGCATCGCCCTGCCCGCGACGCAGGAGAACCTGGCGGCCCGCATCCCCGGCGCGCAGCTGCGGTTCTTCGAGGGCGGGCACATGTTCATGATCCAGGACCGGGCCGCGTTCCCGGCCATGATCGCCTTCCTGCGCGGCGCGGACTGACGCCGCAGAGAGTCCCGGATTCGGCCTCCATTCGGCCGGAGTTGACGCCGATCAAGGTTGGCCGGCAGCGGGGCGGCGAGTGTGGCCGTGTCCGCAGAAACACACCCCCCAATTTGAGTGAGGCGTCCGCGCCACAGGCGGGGGCAATATCGGTTTCGGGGGAAAAATCTTAGCCGGGGGCGCCTGTCGATTAACGCCGCCGGGTCCATATGCAGAAGGTGCGCGGGCGAGTCCCCGCTTCGCGCGCTCCTTACAGATGATGAAGGCCATGTCGCTCGCCACGCTCCGAACGCCCGCCCTCGCCCGCCCGGCTTCCGCCGGCGGCGTGTGGAAGCGCGTGACGCGGTGGCTGGCCATGGCCGCGGGCCTGGCGCTGATGGCCGTCGGCGTCGTCGGCGCCCTCCTGCCCGGGCACCTGGGCGTGCCGGTGCTGGTCGTCGGCCTGGTGCTGGTGCTGCGTTCCTCGCAGCAGGCGCGCCGGCAGTTCATCGGCCTGCAGCGCCGCCACCCCAAGCTGGTGTTCCCGATCCGCCGCCTGCTGCGGCGCGAGCCGGAGGTGATGCCGGTCGCTTGGCAGCAGGTGCTGCGCATGGAGCGGATGGTCCTGCCCCGCCGCATGCGCCCGGCGCGCGGCCTGCGCCGCCGCTTCTTCCGCCGCCGCATCGCGACCACGTAATCTCCCTCCCCTTCATGGGGAGGGCTGTCGCCTATGGACTTTGACGGCCCGCGAGACGCCGAAGGACTTGGCGAGGCGACCTCTGGGCGCCCTTCTCCCCACGCGGGAGAAGGTGTCGCCGCAGGCGACGGATGAGGGGGCTCCCTGGCCTCTCAGCGCGTGCTGAGACCGATCAAGCCGCTGATTTTCCGGCAGACATTTTTCCCGAACCTCAGGTCCGCTCGGCGGCAGGCGCCGGAGGGCCCCCTCATCCGACGGCTTCGCCGCCACCTTCTCCCGCGTGGGGAGAAGGGACGCCAGAGGTCACCCGGTCCTCAGTGCCCCTCTCGGGCTCTCGGTCCAAGCCTACTGCGATAGCCCTCCCCACGAAGGGGGAGGGAGGTGTTCTTACTGGAAGCGGCCCTGGACGCCGGCGAGGCCGGTGTCGATCAGCGGGTCGGTCTTGGCGCCGGCGATGCGGGCCGCCAGCACCGCTTCGGCGGCCTGGGCGGCGAGGTCGGCGGCGGCCGCCTTGACGTCCGCGGCGGCCTGGGCCTCGGCGGTGGCGATCTTGCGTTCGGCGAGGGCGCGGCGGCGCTGGATGTCGTCCTCGAGCTTGGCCTTGGCCTCTTCGAGCAGGCGGCCGGCGTCCTGCTCGGCGGCCTTGATCATGGCCGCGGCGGTCTTCTCGGCTTCGTCGCGCTGGGCCTTGATGTCGGCGAGCAGCTGTTGCGCCTCGGCGCGCAGCCTGTTGGCCTCGTCGAGCTGGGCCTGGATCTTCTGGCCGCGCGAGTCGAGCACGCCGGCGATCGCCGACGGCACCTTGGCGCGCCACAGGATGGCGACGAACAGCAGGAAGGCGACGCCGATCCAGAACTCGGCTTCACCGAAGATGTGGGTGAGGTCCATCGGTCCGCTCCTAGCCCAGGGCCGCGCCGAGCTCGGCGGCGGTGGCCGCCTTGCCGGTCAGGCGCTCGACGATGGCGCCGGCCGCGTCGGAGGCGATCTGGCGCACGTTGCCCATGGCCGCGTCGCGCGCGGCGCGGATGCCGTCCTCGGCCGCGGCCGTGGTCTCGGCCAGCTTGGCCTCCTCGGCGGCGAGGCTGTCGGCGATCCGGGCCTTGGCCTCGGCGCGGGCGTCGGACGCCAGCTTCTGGGCCTGGGCGCGGGCCTGGGCGGTCTCGGACGCCGCGGCCTTGGCCTGGGCGTCGGCCTCGTCGCGCAGGCGGCGGGCCTCGGCGATGTCGCCCTCGATCTTGGCGTCCCGCGCCTCGATGGTCCCGCCGATGCGCGGGACGAACACCCGGCGCATGAGGACGTAGACCACCACGAAGATGGCGGTGAACCAGACGATCTGGCCCGGCCACCATTGCGGGTCGAACTGGGGAAGGCCGCCGGCCTGGGCCGGCTGCGTCGTCCCCTCTTGCGTAGGACTGGCCATGATCAGGCTCGCGTCAGATCCTTAGACGAAGCGCAGCAGCAGGGCGACGACGAGGGCGAAGATGCCCATCGATTCCGTGAGCGCCATGCCCAGGAACAGCCAGACGCGCTCCTGGCCGGCGGCGGCCGGGTTGCGGATCGCCGCTTGCAGGTAGTTGCCGAACAGGATGCCGAGGCCGGCGCCGGCGCCGATCATGCCCATCGTGGCCAGGCCGGAGCCGATGTACTGAGCGGAAGTGTGGTCCATGGTAGTCCTCTTTGGGAAAGGCTTGAGTTTGTTTGGGTTCAGTGCCCGTGGCCGAGGTTCACGACCTCGTTCAGGTAGACGGTGGCCAGGGCGGCGAAGACGAAGGCCTGCAGGCCGGCGACGACCAGCTCGAGGCCGGTGAGGGCGATGACCATGGCCAGGCTCAGGCCCGAGCCGACCAGGCCCAGGCTGTTGAGGCCGAAGCCGGCCAGGCCCACCGCGCCGAGCGCGACGACGAAGCTGGCGAAGATGTTCATCACCACGTGGCCGCCCAGCATGTTGCCGAAGAGACGCATCGCCAGGGTCAGCGGCCGGACGATGAAGGAGATGAACTCGAAGAAGCCGATGAAGAGGGCCATGGCCCAGTGCACGCCCGGCGGCACGAACAGCTTGAAGAAGCCGAGGCCGTTCTTGACGAAGCCGATCACCACGACGGCGCCGAAGGTGATCACCGCCAGGGTCGCCGTCACCGCGAGCTGCGCGGTCGGCGTGAAGGTCCACTGCTCGGTGACCGGGCCGGCGATGTGGGTGAAGCCCAGCACCACGCCCATCATGTTCATCACCAGGACGAGCATGAAGATGGTGAAGACGAAGGGGATGTAGGGACGGCCGTTGTGGCCGATGATCGGCGTCACCAGGATGCCGTCGATGAGGTCGAACAGGCTCTCGCCCACCGCCTGCATCCGGCCCGGCACGACAGCGCCCTTGGCCGAGACGCCCAGCAGCAGGCAGATCACGACCGCGGCGACGAGCATCATCACCACGGAATTGGTGATCGACAGGTCGAGCGCCATGCCGCCGATGTGCACCGGCGGAATGTCCACGACCTTCTCGATCATGAACTGCTTCATCGGCTCGATGGCGGCCATTCGTCCTCTCAGTCGTCCTCTTCGTCGTCCGGCGCGGAAGACGCCGGTCCGGACCCTTGCGAGGCCCGGGCGCTCATCGCCACGGCCGTCTTCACGGCCGCGAAGATCGACACCCCGGAGCCGATCAGCAGTCCGCCGACCACGCCCCAGGGGCTTGTGTGCGCGACGCGGTCAAGAAGCCACCCCA
>DASZQQ010000050.1:0-12256 GCA_035549595.1 Caulobacteraceae bacterium | reverse complement strand
AGTTCGTCGAGACCGAGCTGAAGACCAAGGCGGTCTGGCTGAAGTACTGGGCGCCCGCGGAATAAGGGCCGCTAGAGCCTTCCCCGGTCAGGTCGGGTCGACCTGAAGGGCAGTCCCAAGGCCGCTCGCGCCGAGGCGATGTGGGACGCCTTCGGCGAAGAGACCGTCCAGTGCATGGCCCGCGGGTCGCGCTACCTCGCGGCGTTCTGGAGCGAGGCCTGGCGGGTGGGGGGCGGCGACGGCGCGATCGGCGACGGCGCCAGACGCGATCCGGACGACCTCATGAAGCTCTACAACGATCCGGGCTTCGCGCCTTCGATCCCGCTGAACAAGTACTAGAGCGCCTCCCGCCAAAGTGGGAACCGGTTTTCCGCCCGCAACCCGCTCTAACTCTTTAGAATCGATCACGTTTCTTGGGTTCGGATCGAGCCGATCCGAACCCAACGTGATCTAGCGGCCCTTATTCCGCGGGCGCCCAGTACTTCAGCCAGACCGCCTTGGTCTTCAGCTCGGTCTCGACGAACTGCTGGTGGGCGGCCGCCTCGGCGGCGGTCAGGCGGGGGGCAAGGGGGCGCGGGCGCATGGCGTGGACCACCTGTTCGACCGCGGCGGCGACCGTGCGGGCGGCGGCCTGGGTGAGGTCCAACACCCGCTCGCGGCCGCCCTGCAGCTCCAGATAGACCTGGGCCAGCAGCTTGGCGTCGATCAGCGCCCCGTGCTTCTCGCGCTCGGCCAGGGACACCTTGAAGCGCTTACAGAGGGCGTCGAGCGAGTTGTACATGCCCGGGAAGCGCTTCTGCGCCAGGGCCAGGGTGTCGACCCAGCGCGCGTCGGGCAGGATCTCGCGCCCGGCCAGCTCCAGCTCGGCGTTGATGAAGCCGCGGTCGAAGGCGGCGTTGTGCGCGACCAGCACCGCATCGCCGCAGAAGTCGAGGAAGGCGTCGACCACGTCGGGGTGGTCGAACTTGGGCTTGCCCACCAGCATGGCGCGGCTGATGCCGTGCACGCGCTCGGCGTCCGGATCGATGTCGCGGCCGGGGTCTATGTAGCAGTGGAAATGCCGCCCGGTGGGCATGCCCTCGTCGACCTCGACGCAGGCGAGTTCGATGAGGCGATGACCGTCCTTGTGCGAAAGGCCGGTGGTTTCGGTGTCGAGGACGACCTGTCGGGCCATGGCCCTCAATGCGCCGGTTCGGCCTGCGCGCGCAAGGCCGCCAGGATGTCGCGGACCTGGGCCCGCGCGTGCTCCAGGCCCTGGCCGGTGTCGACGACGAAGGTGGCCTTGGCGCGCTTCTCGGCGTCCGCCATCTGGCGCGCCAGGATGCCGTCGAGCTTGGCCTCGTCCATGCCCTCGCGGGCGAGCACGCGGGCGCGCTGGACGTCCGCCGGCGCCGAGACCACCACCACCGCGTCCATGTTGCGCTCGCCGCCGGTCTCGAACAGCAGCGGGATGTCGAGGATGACGAGGTCGGCCCTGGCCTCCTCCGCGGCCTTGAAGAAGGCGGCCCGGCCGGCGCCCAGCAGCGGGTGGACGATGCGGTTGAGGCGGTCCATCGCCGCGGAATCGCCGACCACGCGGCGGCTGAGCTCGGCCCGGTCGACGGCGCCGTCCCGGGTCACGCCCGGAAACGCTTCCTCGAGCGGCGCCACGGCCGCCCCGCCCTTGGCGTAGATGCGGTGCACCTCGGCGTCGGCGTCGTAGACCGGCACGCCCTCGGCGGCGAACATCGCCGCGGTGGTGGACTTGCCCATGCCGATCGAGCCGGTCAGACCGATCATCTTCACGTCGAGGTCTCCTTCAGGACCGCCAGGGCCAGGGCGCGGACGTCCACCGTCGCCGGCGGCTCGGCGCCGAAGAACGCCGCAAAGCTCGGCCGCGCCTGGCCTATCAGCATCTGCAGGCCGTCGGCGGTGCGCAAGCCCCGCGCCCGCGCCCGCTGCAGGAACGCCGTGCGCAGGGGCTTGTAGACCATGTCCATGACCACGGCCGTGTCCGGCGCCGCGGAGAGGTCGCTCAAGGGCCCCTCGCCGCCCCCGAGGCCGAGGGTGGTGGCGTTGACGATGGTCGCCGCGCCGGCGAGGGCGGCTTCGGCCGCCGTGACCACCTTCGCCTTCGGTCCCAGGGCGCGGGCGAGCGCCTGGGCGCGTTCCACCGTGCGGTTGAGGATGCGCACCTCGGGCGCGCCGGCCTCGATCAGCGCCGCCACCGCGCCGCGCGCCGCGCCGCCGGCGCCGAACACCGCCGCCGGTCCGGCGGCCGCGGTCCAGCCGGGACACTGGCTCTCCAGCGCATACATCAAGCCGAGGCCGTCGGTGTTGTCGGCCCGGATCAGGCCGTCGGGCTCGAACACCAGCACATTGGCCGCCCCGGCAGTGCGGGCGCGCTCGCTCGCCTCGTCGGCGAGGTCGAGGGCCTCTTCCTTGAACGGCACGGTGACGTTGAGGCCGCGTATCACGCCCCCGCGCAGGCCGCGGGCGAAGGCCGAGAAGCCCTGGGCCGTCACCGGGAAGGCGACATAGACCGCATCGATCCCCGCCGCCGCCAGCCAGGCGTTGTGCAGCAGGGGGCTGAGGGAATGGGTGACCGGCGCGCCGGCGACGCCGGCGATCGGGGTCGCGCCGCTGATCGTCATTGTTCCAGCACCCCGCGGCGGCGCAGGAAGTCCAGGAGCCCCATCAGCGGCAGGCCGAGGATGGCGAAGTAGTCGCCCTGGATGTGGTCGAACAGCTGCGCCCCCTCCCCTTCCAGATGATAGCAGCCGACGGACGACAGGATCGCCTCGCCCTGGCGCGCCAGATAGGCCTCGAGGAAGGCGTCGGTGAAGGGGCGCATGCTCAGCGTGGGGCTCTCGATCGTGCGCCAGACCGGCTCGCCGTTCTCGGCGACGACCAGGGCCGCGTGCAGCCGGTGCCGGCGCCCGCGCAAGGCGCGCAGCCGCGCGCGGGCCTCCTCGACGCTGTCGGCCTTGTCGAAGAGGACGCCGTCGAGGTCGAGGGTCTGGTCGGCGCCGATGACGAGCCCGGGCCGGCGGGCCGAGACCTTGACCGCCTTCAGCTCGGCGAGCGCGTCGGCGACGTCGCGCGGGCCGAGCGCCTCGGCCAGCAGGCTCTGTTTGGCCGCCGCCTCGTCGACGCCGGGCGAAACCGCTTCGAAGGGAACGCCCGCCGCCTTCAGGATCTGGGCCCGGGACGCGCTGCCCGAGGCCAGGATCACCTCGGTCACGGGGAGACCTCGAGCACCTGGCCGCGGCCGCCGGAGAGCAGGTTGATCACCGCGGCGGCCGTCTCCTCGACCGAGCGGCGGGTGACGTCGATCACCGGCCAGCCGTGACGCTCGAACAGGCGCCGGGCGTCCATGATCTCCTGGCGCACCGCGTCGGTGTCGACGTAGGCCGACTCCCGCTCCTCGTGCAGCATCTTCAGCCGGTTGCGGCGGATCTGGACCAGGCGGTCGGGGGAGACGATCAGGCCGACGACCGGAACGCGGGTGGTCGTCAGCCGCGGCGGCAGCGGCGCGCCGGGCACCAGCGGCACATTGGCCGCGCGCACGCCGCGGTGCGCCAGGTAGATCGAGGTCGGCGTCTTGGAGGTGCGCGACACCCCCACCAGCACCACGTCGGCGCGGTCGAACTCCTGGCCGCCTTGGCCGTCGTCGTGGCTCAGCGCATAGCTGAGCGCGTCCATGCGGTTGAAGTAGTCCGTGTCGAGGGCGTACTGCGCCCCGGCCCGGGTCGAGAGCGGCGCGCCGAGGTAGCGCGACAGCGACGAGGTCAGGGGATCGAGGGCGGCGATGCAGGGCATGTCGAGGGCCTGGCAGCCCTCCTCCAGCGCGTGGCGCAGGCCGGCGTCGACGATGGTGTGCAGCACCACGCCGGGCGCGTTGCCGATCTCTTCCAGCGCCCGCTCCAGCTGCCGCTGGGAGCGCACCAGGGCGTAGATGTGCTCGATCGGCAGGACGTTGGTGAACCGCGCGCAGACGGCGCGCGCCATGGCGTTCAGCGTCTCCCCGGTGGAGTCCGACACCAGGTGGACGTGGAAATAGGTCGCCAGGCGCGTCGAGGCGTTCATGGCTGCGAGGGCCTCGCGCCGGTGGGGGATTGTGGGGATTCCTGTGGATGCATCGTTAACCCCTGCTTAACCAATTGGGCGCCGAGGCGGAAGCGCGGTGCATGGATTGGGCCCCTCGGCCGGCGCGGCCCCTGGGCGGGGGACAACTGCGACATTCTGTCTGCGTCGCTCCCCAGCCGCGGGCGCCCACCGCGCGCCGTCCCCCGCCTGTGGACCGCGAACACCGGTTTCCCGGGAACCCCCAGGTCGTCCCGCCGCAGCCGGCCAAAACCTCCTGTCCTGGCAAGGGCCTGCAGAACCCTCCTCGCGTTCCACAGGCTGTTGGCGATGCTCGTCCACCCTGTCCGCGGCTGCGCACATCGCGGCGCAACACCGCAGGCGCCAACGACTTATCCCCGCAACCCACCGCCTAACCTTCTTCCTCTTCCAAGACTTAATCTTTCATTAAGGAATAGGAGGGGGAGGGCCTTTCCACCGTGGGGCTTGAGGGCGGAAGGGCGAGGCGATTTAAGGGACGCCATGAGCTCCACCCCCCGCTTTCTGCGCGCCCTCGCCCGTGAACCCCTCGACCGGCCGCCCATCTGGTTCATGCGCCAGGCCGGTCGCTGCCTGCCGGAGTACCGCGTCCTGCGCGAGCAGGTGAAGGACATGCTGGCCCTGTGCATGGACCCGCGCATCGCCGCCGAGGTGACCTTGCAGCCGATGCGCCGGTTCGCCTTCGATGCGGCGATCGTGTTCGCCGACATCTTCCTCGTCACCATCGCGCTCGGCCAGGAGGTGTGGTTCGAGGCGGGCGAGGGTCCGCGCCTCGGCAAGCTGCCGCCGCTTCAGGCCATGGCCGACGCGGTCGGGTCGGTGGCGAAGAACACCAGCTACCTGGCGGAGACCCTGCAAAGGGTGCGCGCGGAGCTCGAGCCGGAACGGGCGCTTATCGGCTTCGCCGGCGGGCCCTGGACGCTGGCGACCTACATGCTGGTGGGCTACGGCGGCGAAGAGGGCCGGGCCAAGGCCCGCGCCATCGCCCTGGCCGAGCCGCAGCGGGTCGAGGCCCTGGTCGACCTCCTGGCGGACGCGACCATCCCCTACCTGGCGATGCAGGTGAACGCCGGCGCCCAGGCGCTGCAGATCTTCGAGTCGTGGGCGGAGTCCCTGCCCGAGCCGCACCTCTTCGATCGCCTCGTCATCCAGCCGCACGCCCGCATCATCCAGGGCTTGAGGGCCGCCGGCGTCACCGTGCCGGTCATCGGCTTCCCGCGCGAGGCGGCGCCGCAGCTCCTCGAACCCTATGCCGAGAGGACCGGGGTCCAGGGCCTCAGCCTCGGAAGCTCGGTGTCGGCCGAGCTGGGGCTGCGGCTGCAGAAGAAGGTGACGATCCAGGGCGCGCTGGACCCTGCGCTGCTGCGCGCCGGCGGCCCGGCGCTCGACGCGCGGGTCGAGGAACTGCTCGAACAGTGGGGAGGCGGGCCTTACATCTTCAACCTCGGCCACGGGGTGACGCCGGATACGCCGCTGGCCAACATCGGGCGGGTGGTCGAGCGCGTGACGGGCGTTCCCTCCCACGTGGCCGCCGAAGCGCCATGACCGGGCGCCGCGTCGCCGTCGTGCTGATGAACCTCGGCGGGCCGGACTCGCCCGAGGCGGTGCGGCCGTTCCTGCGCAACCTGTTCGCCGACCCGGCGATCATCGCCGCCCCGGCGCCCGTGCGCCTGACCCTGGCCGAGCTGATCTCCCGCGGCCGCGAGAAGAGCGCGCGCGAAAACTACGCCAAGATCGGCGGGGCGTCCCCGCTGGTGAGGGAGACCCGGGCCCAGGCCGAGGCGCTGGAGGCGGAGCTGCGCCGCCGCTCGCCTCAGGACGAGACGCGCGTCTTCGTCGCCATGCGCTACTGGAAGCCGGACACGGCTGAGACCGTTCGTGACGTCGCCGCCTTCGCCCCCGACGAGATCGTCCTGGCGCCGCTCTATCCGCAGTATTCGACGACCACGACCGCCTCGTCGCTGAAGGCGTGGCGCGAGGCCTACCGCGGCCCCGGGCGCAGCCGCGCCCTGTGCTGCTGGTACGCCAACGAGGGTCTGGTCGAGGCCCACGCCCAGGCGATCCTGAGGACCTGGGAGGAGGCCGGCCGGCCGCAGGTGCGGCTGCTGTTTTCCGCCCATGGCATTCCCGAGCGCAACGTCGCCGCCGGCGATCCCTACCAGTGGCAGGTCGAACAGACCTGCGCGGCGATCGCGGCCAGGCTCGGCGAAGGCTGGGACTGGCGGATCTGCTACCAGAGCCGGGTGGGGCCCCTGAAGTGGCTGCAGCCCTACACCCTGCAGGCCCTGGCCGAGGCCGGCGAGGACGGGGTCGGGGTGCTGATCGACCCCGTGGCGTTCGTCTCCGAACATATCGAGACGCTGGTAGAGCTCGACATCGACTATGCCGAGAAGGCCGCGGACCTGGGCGTGCCGCTCTATCTGCGCGCACCGGCGTCGGGCGTCGACGGCCGCTTCGTCGCGGGCCTCGCCGATGCGGTCGCGCGGGCGCTGGGCGGCCTGGGCGTCACTGCCGATGGGGCCCGCTGCCCGGCTGCGTTCACCCAATGCGGACAGAAGACCGGCGGGGCCGCCGCTCCGGCCGGCGCCCGATAGAACGAGGGGACAGTGACATGGGGCCATGGCTGAACGCCCACCTCTACGACCTGCTGCGCGGGCTGCACATCATCGCGGTGGTGGCCTGGATGGCCGGCCAGCTCTACCTGCCGAGACTGTACGTCTACCATACCAAGTCCGTGGTCGGCTCGGAGATGGACGAGACGTTCAAGGTGATGGAGGCCAAGCTGCTGCGCATCATCATGAACCCGGCGATGATCGCCGCCTTCGTCTTCGGCGGGGCGCTGATCTGGTACGACGGCGCGCACCGGCTGGGCTGGGGCTTCCTGACGACGCCGTGGATGCTGGTGAAGATCGCCGGCATCGTCTTCATGTCGGGCTGGCACGGTTTCCTGGCGACCTCGCGTCGCGGATTCGCCAACGGCCGGCGCGACCGGTCGGAGCGCTTCTGGCGCATGAGCAACGAGCTGCCGTTCCTGGTCCTGATCGTCATGATCCTGGCCGTGACCCTTGAGTTCGGCTCGTAAGATTCGAACCACGAAAAGACACGAAAGGACACGAACCGGCCCGAGCCTGCGTCACGCGATGCGCCCGCCGAGCCAGGCGTCCTTTCGTGCGTTTTCGTGTGCTTTCGTGGTTCCCATTCTTGGAGGAGCCGCGCTCCCGAGCCGGTCTGGACGCGAGGTCCTGGCGACCCCATATGCGGATCGAACCGGCCCCTGCGCCAAAACCGTTCCTTGACGGCGGCGGCGGCCTGTGGTTCCGCTGATGGCGAGTTCGCGCCCCAAGCGGGTCGCGCGGCTCCCCCGCCTCTCTTCAGGACCGCGCCGCTCTTCCAAGGAGCCCTCGCCGGTCTGAACCCGATCCCATCGCCGCCGCCCGGCGGCTCAAGAACGACCCCAGGGACCTTCCAGGCCCGGAGTCCACCCAAAGACCTTACGTCACGAGTCCATCCCCATGTCTGACACCCACGACATCGAAGCGCCCGCCGGCGAAGAACCCGCCGTCCAGGAGGCCGCCGCCGAGGCGCCCGAGGACGCCGGCGCGGACGACGCCAACGAACCTAGCGAGGCCAGCAAGGCGATCGCCGCCCTCGGCCTCACCCGCATGACCCTCCAGGAGCTGAAGGAGAAGTCGCCGGCCGACCTGGTCGCCTTCGCCGAGCAGCTGGAGATCGAGAACGCGAACTCCATGCGCAAGCAGGACATGATGTTCGCGATCCTGAAGACCCTGGCCGAGGAGGGCGTCGAGATCGGCGGCTCCGGCACGCTGGAGGTGGTCCAGGATGGCTTCGGTTTCCTGCGCAGCCCCGAGGCCAACTACCTGCCCGGCCCCGACGACATCTACGTCAGTCCCTCGCAGATCCGGAAGTTCGGCCTGCGCACCGGCGACACCGTCGACGGCGGCGTCCGCGCCCCGCGCGAGGGCGAGCGCTACTTCGCGCTCACCAGCGTGCAGATGATCAACTTCGAGAACCCGGACAACGTCCGCCACAAGGTGCTGTTCGACAACCTGACGCCGCTCTACCCCGACCGGCGCCTGACGATGGAGCTGCCCGATCCGACGGTGAAGGACCGCACCGGCCGCGTCGTCGACATCGTCGCCCCGCTGGGCAAGGGCCAGCGCTGCCTGATCACCGCGCCGCCCCGGGTCGGCAAGACGGTGATGCTGCAGAACATCGCCAAGTCGATCGAGACCAACCACCCCGAGTGCTATCTGATCGTCCTCCTGATCGACGAGCGTCCGGAGGAAGTCACCGACATGCAGCGCACGGTGAAGGGCGAGGTGATCTCCTCGACCTTCGACGAGCCGGCGACGCGGCACGTGGCCGTGGCCGAGATGGTGATCGAGAAGGCCAAGCGCCTGGTCGAGCACAAGCGCGACGTCGTCATCCTGCTGGACTCGGTGACCCGCCTCGGCCGCGCGTACAACACCACCGTCCCCTCGTCGGGCAAGGTGCTGACCGGCGGCGTCGACGCCAACGCCCTGCAGCGCCCGAAGCGCTTCTTCGGCGCGGCGCGGAACATCGAGGAGGGCGGCTCGCTGACGATCATCGCCACGGCCCTGATCGACACCGGCAGCCGCATGGACGAGGTGATCTTCGAAGAGTTCAAGGGCACCGGTAACTCGGAAATCGTCCTCGACCGCAAGGTGGCCGACAAGCGCATCTATCCGGCCATCGACATCATCAAGTCGGGCACCCGCAAGGAAGAGCTCATCACGCCGAAGGAGTGGCTGCAGAAGACCTACATCCTGCGCCGCATCACCAACCCGATGGGGGCCCAGGACGCGATCGAGTTCCTGCTCGACAAGCTGCGCCAGACCAAGACCAACGAGGACTTCTTCCAGTCCATGAACACGTAAGGCGCCTTGCGCGCACGCGGCGGCTCTATAAGGTCTCGAAAAACAACGGACCTCGCGGAGCCGCCGCCATGCTGACCATCTTCCACAATCCGCGCACCCGCTCGGCGCGGGTCGTGTGGCTCGCCGAGGAGATGGGCCTTCCCTACGAGACGCGGGCGGAGGTCCTCGGCCAGCCGAGCCAGGACTTCCTGGCGGCCAATCCGGTGGGCGCCTTCCCGGCGGTCACCGACGACGAGGTCGGCATGGGCGAGTCGGTGGCGATCATGCAGTACCTGCTCGCCCGCCATGGCCCCTCGCCGCTCGAGCGGCGCTACGGCGATCCGGACTACGCCGACTACCTCGAGTTCCTGATCTACGGCGAGGGCTCGATGGCTGCGTTCCTGAACCCGATGATCTTCACCCGCTTCCTGGGCGGCAAGGACGACCAGGACAATTTCACCATCGGCGCGGTCAAGCGCCTGTGGGCCGGCCGCGTGGCGCGCCTGGCCCGGCAGCTCGAGGGCCGCGACTACGTGGCCGGGGACTTCTCGGCGGCGGACATCTCGGTGGGCTACGCCCTGTTCCTGGGCGACTCGCTCGGGGTCGGCGACTATCCGCCCGCCGTGGCCGCCTACTGGGACCGCCTGAAGGCCCGCCCCGGCTACCAGAAGGCCTTCGCCCGCCCGAGCTGACGGGCGGGGTGTTTCACGTGAAACAGCGCGGGCGACCTCTTCTCCGCCCTGGAGGACAGGGCTATCGCATATGGCGTTGTCTCGGCCGCCACCCAACAATCCGCTCATCCCGGCGAAGGCCGGGACCCACGCCAGAGTCAGCTGTCGAGCGCCGGCGTCTGGATTGTTCAGCACCAAGAACACGAAGGACACGAAGGTTTCTCAACTGCGCGAAGCGCTGTGCCCATCGTTCAACGACGCTTCGCGCCGGAACGCTCCCTTGGTGTCCTTGGTGTTGAAGCCTTGATGCGTCGAGCTCCCGGCAGGCTTTTGCCTGGGTCCCGGCGTTCGCCGGGATGAGCGGAGAGTGGGGCGCAGTCGAATGCCATGGCCCCTGGGGGGAGAGCCGCGCACCCTCTTCTACGGCAACAGCACCGTCGCCCCGTGCGTCTCGCGGCCCTGCAGCGCCTCGTGTGCGCGGCGGGTTTCGGCGAGCGGGAAACGCTGGCCGATCTCGATCTTCACCTTGCCTGCGCCGATCATGTCGAACAGGGCCCCGGCGCTCTCGTCGAGCTCCTCGGTGGTGACGACGTAGTCGAACATCGTCGGGCGCGTGAAGAAAAGCGAGCCGGCCTGGGAAAGGCGCAGCGGCGCGAACGGGGGCACGGGCCCGGAGGCGTTGCCGTAGCTGACGAAGAGACCGCGCCGGGCGAGGCTGGCGAGCGTGCCCTCGAAGGTGTCCTTGCCCACGGAGTCGTAGGCCACCGGCACGCCGGCGCCGCCGGTGAGCTCGCGAACCTTCGCTGCCACGTCCTCGTGCCGGTAGAAGACGATGTGGTCGCAGCCATGGGCGCGGGCGAGCGCAGCCTTGTCCTCCGAGCCCACCGTGCCGATCACCGTGGCGCCGATCGCCTTGGCCCACTGCACCAGGATCAGGCCGACGCCGCCGGCGGCCGCGTGGACCAGGATCGTCTGGCCCGCCTTCACCGGGTAGCAGCGGCGGATCAGGAACTCGGCGGTCATGCCCTTCAGCAGGCTGGCCGCCGCGACCTCAGCGGAGACGCCCTCAGGCAGGGCCACCGCGCGGGCGGCCGGGACGGCGGCGGCCTCGGAGTAGGCGCCCGTGATCCCAGCGTAGGCGACGCGGTCGCCGGCCTTGAAGCGGGTGACTCCCTCGCCCACCGCCTCGACCACGCCGGCGGCCTCCTGGCCGAGCACGGCCGGGAACTTCATCGGATAGAGGCCCGAGCGCTGGTAGGTGTCGATGAAGTTGAGGCCGACCGCCTGGTGGCGGACCAGGATCTGGCCGGGCTTGGGGTCTGGAACGGGCCGGTCGACCGCCTCGAGCACGTCGGGGCCGCCGGCTTCACGGGCCTGGATCGCGAGCATGTCAGAGCGCCTTGGCGAAGAAGTCGAGGGTGCGGGTGTTGGCGAGGGCCGCGTCGGCGGCGTCATAGTGCTCGCCGCCCTTGCGCGCGAAGGCGTGGTCGCGGCCTGGATAGGTGTGGATGGTGATGTGCGGGTGGTTCTTCAGCGCCGCCAGGATCATCGCCTGGGCGGGCTTGGGCACGAACTGGTCCTCCTCGGCGATGTGCAGCATCAGCGGCGCGGCCAGCTTGTCGGCCTCGGCCAGGCGGTTCTCGATGCCGACGCCGTAGTAGGCCACCGACGCATCGGCGTCGGTGCGCGTGGCGGTGAGGAAGGCCAGCAGACCCCCGAGGCAGAAGCCGACCGCCCCGACCTTGCCGCCGGCGGCGAGCTCGCGCGCCTTGGCCACCGTGGCGCCGATGTCCTTGACCCCGGCGTCGACGTCGAAGGCGTTGAACAGCTCGAAGGCGCGTTTCCACTCCGCCTCGCTCTGGTCGGTGATGTCGATCCCCGGCTCGATGCGCCAGAAGAGGTCCGGGCAGACGGCGAGGTAGCCCGCCTCGGCATAGCCGTCGGCGAGGTCGCGCATGACCTGGTTGACGCCGAAGATCTCCTGGATGACCACCAGGGCGCGGCCGTTCGGCGCCGCGGGCCTGCTCACATAGGCGGCGAAATCGCCGTCCGGCGTGGTGATGGTGACGCGTTCGCCCATGTCGCTCTCCCTGTCTTCGTCCCGAGCGGGGAAGGCTCTAGCGCGCCTGCCCCGGCTTGGCCCATAACAAAGCCGTGGCCGGGGAGCGAGCCCCGGAACCCGTCGCGAGGAGCTCGTTCCAGCATGAAGGTCAGCCTCGAAGTCGATTGCACGCCCGACGAGGCCCGGGCCTTCCTGGGCTTGCCGGACGTGAAGGCGTTGAACGAGCACATGGTCGCCGAGATGCGCAAGCGCATGGACGCCAACATCGCCATGGCCGCGCCCGAGGAACTGATGAAGACCTGGATGGCCTTCGGCGGCCAGGCCTCCGAGCAGTTCATGAAACTGATGCCCGCGGCGGCCAGCGCGGGGCTCAACGGCAAGCCGTGACCGACACCATCTTCGCCCCCGCCACGGCGCCGGGGCGAGCGGCGGTGGCGGTTGTGCGGATTTCGGGACCCGGCGCGCGCGCGGCCGTGAAGGCCCTGGCCGGCCGCCTGCCGGCGCCCCGCCGCGCCTCTCTG
>DASZQQ010000049.1:0-1516 GCA_035549595.1 Caulobacteraceae bacterium | reverse complement strand
GCGTCCGGGCCGCCTCGCCGCCCTCGGCATGGAAGCGCTTCAGGGTCTCGGCCGAGACGTCGCAGCCGGCCACCTGGAAGCCCGCGCGCCGCAGCGACGCGGCCATGCCGTAGCCCATGGAGCCCAGGCCGATCACCGCGGCGCGTTTCTGGTCGGCCATGGACAATTCCCCCCGCTGAGGCACACCCTGGTTTGCAGCGGGGCAATCACCTGGAAACGTCGGCGTGGCAAGGTGGTTTATGACAAGGCCGAGGGCTCGAGACGTCTCGGAGGAAACGGAATGATCGCGTCCAGAACCATCGCCGCCGCCAAAGGCCTGGGTGTCGCCCTGTGGCTGGCCGGCGGCGTCGCCGCCAGCGCCCAGGTCACCTACATCCCCCCCGGCGGCGAGCGGCCGCGCTTCGGCGGCGAGTTCTCGCTGAGCCAGGTCGGACCGGTGGCCAACTATTGGCCCACCCAGTGCCGGGTCTGGCATCTGCGCGCCCAGGCGCGGCGCGACGGTCCCCTGGCCACGCCCGAGATGGCCGCCGTGCTGAGCCGCTTCGTGGGCGGGCTGATCAGCGAGAAGCCGAACTACGACGACCTCAGCCCGGGCATGGCCCAGGAGGTGCGCAAGAACCTCGGCGTCTACTGGCCGAGCTTCAACCGCATGGGCTATGCCTCGGCGGCCAAGCGGGTGGACAAGGACGACGCCGGCAACGACGTCTACGTGGTCGACCAGCGCGGCGGGGCCACCCACTGGAACGTCATGGTCAACGGCCAGGGCAAGATCGAATCCGCCTTCCTGTGCCCCGGCCAGGGCATCTAGGCGCTCAGCGGTTGACCATCCTGGCGGGGGTCAGCAGCGTGATCACGGCGCCGAGCACCAGGGCGCCGGCAATGGCGTACATGCCCACCGCCGCGCTGCCGGTGGCGTCCCGCGCGTAGCCGATCAGGATCGGGGCCACGAAGCCCGCCAGGTTGCCCACCGAATTGACCACCGCGATCCCGGCCGCCGCCCCCGCGCCGGCGAGGAAGGCCGTCGGCAGCGACCAGAACAGGGGCGCGCAGGTAATCGCTCCGCCGGCCGCGAGGCTCAGGGCAGCGATGGCGATGGCGACGTTGGGCGCGGTCGGCGCCACGGCGAAGCCCACGGCCCCAATCAGGGCCGGGATCGCCAGGTGCCAGCGCCGCTCGCGCCGCCGGTCGGCCGAGAAGCCGAGCCCCACCATCATGGCCAGGCACACCAGGTAGGGGATGGCGCTGACCAGGCCGATGCGCAGGTTGCCGGTCAGGCCCGCCGTCTTGATCAGGGTCGGCATCCAGAAGTTGAGGCCGTATTGGCCGAGCACGACGCAGAAGTAGATCAGGCTCATCGCCCATACCCTGGGATCGGCGAAGGCCTGGCCGAGGTTGTGGGTTCCGCGATACTGGGTCCGCGCATCCTCGGCGATGGCCGCCTGCAGCACCCGCTTCTCCTCGGGGTCGAGCCATTTCGCGCCGGCGATGGAGTTGTCGAGGTAGAACAGGACGGCGA
>DASZQQ010000048.1:0-5291 GCA_035549595.1 Caulobacteraceae bacterium | reverse complement strand
GCTCTACGTCCACGTGCCCTTCTGCGCGCGCCTGTGCTGGTACTGCGGCTGCAACACGCGAGTGATCCACCGCACGGAATCGATCGGCGACTACGTGGCCCTGCTGCGCGAAGAGGTGGCGATGGTGCAGGCCCACCTGCCCGCGGCCTTGCGCGCCCGCGCCATCCACCTCGGCGGCGGTACGCCCAACATGCTGCGGGTCGACGACCTTGCGGTGCTGTTCGACACCCTGAGGGCGGTGCTCAAGGTCGACCCCGACGCCGAGATCGCCGCCGAGCTCGACCCGGCCCAGGTCGATCCGGCCTGGGTCAGGGCGGCCGCCTACCATGGCCTCAGCCGCGCCAGCCTGGGCGTCCAGGACCTGTCGGAGGCGGTGCAGCGGGCGGTCAATCGCATCGAGCCGTTCGAGGTCGTGGCCCGCGCCGCCGGCCTGCTGCGCGACGCCGGGGTGAAGTCGGTCAACGTCGACCTGATGTACGGCCTGCCGCTGCAGCGCACCGCCGACGTGATCTCCACCCTCGACCAGGTCCTGACCCTGAAGCCCGACCGCGTCGCCCTCTTCGGCTACGCCCACGTGCCGTGGATGAAGGCGCACCAGAAGCTGATCCGCGACGAGGACCTGCCGGGCACGGCCGAGCGCCTGGAGCAGAGCGAGGCCGCCGCCGACCGGCTGGAGGCGGAAGGCTACGTCGCCATCGGCCTGGACCACTTCGCCCTGCCCGGCGACGAGCTGGCCGTGGCCGCCCGCGAGGGGCGCCTGCGCCGCAACTTCCAGGGCTACACCGCCGATCCGAACCCGACGCTGATCGGCTTCGGCGTCTCGGCCATCGGCCGCCTGCCGCAGGGCTACGTCCAGAATCTCCCGGGCGAGCTGGAGTGGCGCAAGGCGGTCGGCGAAGGCCGCCTGCCCGTCGCCCGCGGCGTGGCGCTCACCGACGACGACCGCTTCCGCGCCGAGATCATCGAGCGGCTGATGTGCGACCTGACCGTGGACCTGGCCGCCGTCTGCGCCCGCTACGGCCGCCGGGTGGACGAGCTTTCCGGCGCCCGCCACGCCCTGGAGCGCTTCGTCGGCGACGGCTTGGTGCAATGGTCGGGCGACCGCCTGACGGTCACCGACCTCGGGCGCCCCTTCATGCGCAGCGCCTGCGCCGCCTTCGACGCCCACCTGGCCCCGGAAGCGGGCCGGCACTCGAGGGCGTTGTAGCCATCCTCCCCCGCTCCGCGGGGGAGGGGGACCATTCGGCTAGCAGCCGAATGGTGGAGGGGGCGTCCCGGCCACCGCACTGCTAGGGCCGAATGGTGGGGGCGTCCCGGCCGCCCACCGTGGGAGCCGGGGAGGCCTTTTCGATGCACGCCACAGCGTAGTCGCAGATGGCGTGCGCGGCCGCGTCCGGGTCCGCCATCACATCGCGAGCACCCAGTCTCAGGACCCTCAAGCCGCGTTTGCGCATGTAGTGGTCGCGCGCCGCGTCGTGATCCATGGCTCGGGGCTCAAGGTGCTGCGCGCCGTCGACCTCTACGACGAGCCTCGCAGCGGAGCAGTAGAAGTCGGCGATGTAGGGGCCGATGGGGTGTTGCCTGCGAAAGCGAAGGGTGTCGTCTGTTCGTGTTCGCAGCCGCACCCAGAGCATGATTTCCGGCGGCGTGAGGGTACGTCGCAAGCGCCTTGCGCGGTCGTGCGTTCGGGTGGTGGAGCGCATCCCGGGATGCTAGGGCGAAGGGATGGGAATGCAACCTATCGTGGGGCGGCCGGACGCCCCCTCCACCATTCCGCCGGTGGCGGAACGGTCCCCCTCCCCCGCTCCGCGGGGGAGGACTGCGGGGGAGGACTATTCGCGGCGCATGCTCTTCGACATGCTGAGGACGAAGGCGAGCAGGCAGTAGAGGCCGAGGCCGCCGATCATGATCCAGCCGCCGATCATCAGGCCCATGGAGCCGAGCGGGTTCTTCTCGCCGGGCAGGACCTGGTCGGCGCCGCTCGCGGCGGCCATGGCCGCGCCGGCCGTGAAGGGCAGGAGGGCGGCGGAGAGGCGGGAGAGGAAACGCACGGGAAGAGCTCCCTTCGTCAGGGGGGCGAGGCCCGCCGAGGCTGGCTGGCGGGCCTGGCCGGAATCAAGCGGATTTCACTTCGATGGTCTTGGCCGCGGTGGCGGCGGGCTTGGCCACGGTCACCTTCAGCACGCCCTTGGTCAGGTCGGCCTTGATGTCCTCGGCCTTCACGCCCTGCGGCAGGGAGAGGCGGCGGGTGAACGAGCCGTAGTTGCGCTCGGAGAACCAGACGTTCTTGTCCTTGTGCTCGGACTCCGTCTTCTTCTCGCCCGAGATGGTCAGGGTGTCGCCGGCGAGCTCGACCTTGACGTCCTTCTCCTCCAGGCCCGGCAGCTCGGCCGTGATCTCGATGTCCTTGTCGGTCTCGGCGACGTCCATGCGCGGGGTCAGCGGCGAGAGGCGCGAGAAGCCGCGGCCGAACTCGTCGAACACGCGGTCGATTTCCTTCTGCAGCGAGGTGAACGCGTCGTGGCCGCTGGCCACGAGGTCGCTCTTGCGCGCTGCCGTCGGGGTTTGGGTGGTGGGGGCGTCCATGGGGGATCTCCAGGTCTTCCGGCCGGCGGGGGGACCGGCTGGCGCCGACCATCGCCGAAACCGCCGAGGGCGGCCTTGAGACAGGTCAATTCGCCGGGGGCGCTGCGTCGCTGTCCACGTCCTTGAATTGCAGGACAAGCCGCATCTGGCCCCTGGCCGGGGCCTTGAACGAGGCCGACCTCGGTGCGGCGGGAACGTCCAGCAGACGCGCCTCGATGCGATAGCCCGCCTTGGGCAGCTTCATCAGGATCCAGGGCCCGTCGCAGGCGGCGGCCAGGATCGGCCGGCCCCTGGCGTCCGACACGGTCACTTCGGCGTCCGACAGATATTCGCTGCGGGCGTTGGAGAACTCCACGCGCACGGAATAGTCCAGCCACTTCGGGTCGTTGCGCGTCTGGCCGATGCCGGTGCAGGCCACCTCGATCCCGCCGACCTCGGTCTCGCGGTCCAGCGGCAGGCGCGCGACCGGCGTGGAGGGCTGGGCGAAGGCGGCCGCGCAGGTCACCGACAGGGCCGCCAGGACTTCCAGGGTCCGAAGGGCGATACGCATGCGCTCGATCTTGGCCATGACAGGCTCGCGTGCAACGTCTGGTTGGCGGCCTTTTCCACCCGCGGCGATGCGCGGGCCTTGACCTGTCTCAAGTCGCGGCGCGCGGCGCGGCGCTAGCGTGACGATCGTCCGAGGATCGTCCCCATGACCCGTCCGAGAAGTCTCCTCGCCCTCGCCGCCGTGCTGGCCCTGGCCGGCTGCGGAGAGCGCGCCTTCCCGCCGAACGTCTCCCCGCCCAGCCGTGCGGCCGCCGCCAAGCCGCCGCCGCCGAGCGACAAGCCCCAACCTCCCCAGCCCAAGTGAGCACCCCAAGCCTATGCCCCGCGCCCCGAAGACCCGTTTCCTGATCGCCAGCGGCGCGCGCGCCCGGTTCGTCGAGCGCGCGCCCGGCGCCAGCGACCTCGTCACCGTCGGCGAGGTCACGCCCAGCGCCCAGCACCATCACAGCCACGGCCCCGCCCACGTCTCGTTCGAGAGCGCCGCCAACATGCGCCACGGGGCGCCGGACCGCAGCGACGCGGACCGGCGGCGGGACGACTTCGCCCGGCAGCTGGCCGAGATGGCCAACCAGCAGGCCGTCGACGGCGTCTACGAGCGCCTGGCCCTCGTCGCGCCCCCGCGGCTGCTCAAGGCCCTGCGCGAACACCTGTCCGACTTCGCCCGCTCCAAGGTCTGCTTCGAGGTCGCCAAGGACCTGACCAAGCAGCCGAACCACGCGCTGCGCGAATGGCTCCACGCGCCGCAAATCCTTTGACCGCGGGCGCGCTGGCGCAAAGCGAGGCGGCCAGGGCCGAGAACACGGTCCTGGCGGCGAAGCTGCGCGAATACGCCGACCTTCTCGACCTGCAGCAGGCCAATCCTTTCCGGGCGCGCGCCTATCGCCACGCCGCCGACGGCGTCGCGCGGCTGAGGATCCCGGTGTCGTCCATCCTGGCCGCCGAGGGCCGCGACGGTCTCGACCGGCTGCCCGGCGTCGGTCCCGGCATCGCCAGCGCCCTGGCCGAGCTTTGCGCGACGGGCCGGTGGCGTCAGCTCGACCGCCTGCGCGGCGGCGCCGGGCCGGAGGCGCTGTTCCAGACCCTGCCGGGCGTCGGCCCGAAACTCGCCGAGCACCTGGCCGACGACCTGCACCTGGAGACGCTCGAGGACCTGGAGACGGCCGCCTACGACGGGCGTCTGGCCGGCATGGCGGGGTGGGGGGATCGCCGCGTGAACATGATCCGCGCGCTCCTCGGCCAGAGGCTGGGGCGCCCGCGCCTGCAGGCCGTCCAGGCGCGCGAGCCGCAGCCGCCGGTGGGCCTTTTGCTGGACATCGACCGGCTGTACCGCGAGGGCGCGGCCGCCGGACGGCTGCCGAAGATCGCGCCCAGGCGCTTCAACCCCACGGGCGAGGCCTGGCTGCCGGTGCTGCACGCCGAGCGCGGCGCCTGGCGGTTCACGGCGCTCTTCTCCAACACCGCGCTCGCGCACCAGCTCGGCCGCACCCACGACTGGGTGGTGATCTACTTCAGCACGGGGCGCGGGCCGGAGGGCCGCTGCACGGTGGTGACCGAGACCGCGGGCCCCCTGGCCGGCCGCCGCGTGGTCCGCGGCCGCGAAACGGAAACGCCGGCGGCGTGACGCCCGCCCACCTCCGCAAGCGCCACTAAGGGAAGTCTCGTAGGTGATCGCCCCGAATGGAGGGGCGCGGCGGATTGGCTTCAACATCGCGGCGTCATCAGGAAGGAGCCGCGAGATGCCCACCCCGTTCCAAGCCGCCGCCCACAAGGCGATCGTCGCCAAGGCCGCCCTGTCCGCGCGCGGCGCCGACAGCTACCTGCGCTTCGGCGACAACGGCGCGGTGTTCTGGGAAAGCGATCCGACCAAGGCCACCGCCTTCGAGTCCATGCGCGAGGCCGCCCGCGCCGCCCTGCGCCTGCCCGCCGCCCTGCGCGCCTTCGGCCTGCCGCTCGACGTCGAGCTGACCCTCGCCCAGACCGCGCACTAGGCGTCCGGACCGACCTCGCCGGGATCGTCCTATGTTGCGCCACACATGCGCCGTCGCGGCGCTCGCGATTGCGCTCGGCTGGGCGGCCAGGGCGGCCGCGGACACCGACTGCCAGACCGTCGCGCCGCCAGCGCCGAGGCCGGCGGCGGCCGCCACGCCGCCGACCGC